>NZ_SGTX01000013.1:0-88462 GCF_005435025.1 Halorubrum sp. CGM4_25_10-8A
CACCTCGCGCCTCCCCAGCCTCGCGGTCGGGCGGGACTCGAAGGGGCAGCCGCGGGGCGGGACTCGAAGAGGCAGTCGTGGGGCGGGCAGAGGCGACGCAAGCGCCGCAGGGACGAGTGAAGCGAGCGACGAGGAGCGTGGTTCGAGAGAGCGAAGCTCTCTCGTCGTCACGAGACGCCTTCGGCGTCTCGAACGACAGCGAGCGTCTGCCCGCCCCGCGGCTGGGGCTCCGGCGGTGGTCACCCCAGATAGGCGCTAATAGACGAGGCCAACAGACGGCCGAGAAGTCGAGGTTTCGGGCGTTCACGCGGACGGACGAACCGCTACACCCGAGCCGAATTAAAAGAACGTCGCGAGCCCCAGCGCTTCGAGGAGCGGGACCCCGGCGGCGATCGAACCGATCAGATACCCACCGATCGCGCCGCCGTTCAACAGCGGGAGCCCCGCGTGCGCTCGCCCCCGAATCACCCACCGCATGAGGACGAGCAGCCCGCCGAGGGTCCCGACCATCGCGAGCAGCGCGGGGAGGTTGACGCCGAGGAGGGGGACGGCGAGGTTCGCGGCCGGCGAGAACGTCGCCGCGCTGGCGATCAGCACCGTCGGGATGACGGCGTCGCCGAGACCGATGAAGAAGGCGTCGCGGTCGCCCGGCTCGGGCGAGTCCGGAACCTCGCCTGCCGCGTCAGCGTCCGGGCTCGTGTCAGCCGCCGCGTCTACATCGCCTTCCGCTTCCGCGTCGGTTTCGCTGTCCGCATCGACCTCCTCGTCCGCGTCGACCCCCGCGGCCTCGTCGCTGGCCGCCTCTCCGTCGAGCAGGGAGTACGACACCGACAGCGGGATCACCAGCACGACCGGGATGTTCAGGTCCATCACGCCCTCCGCGAGCGACAGCATGTGTTCGGTGCCGTAGACGGAGACCGCGTCGTAGACGGCGAGGACGGCGAGGAGGATCAGCGCGGGCAACAGGCCGAAGGAGATACCGAACAGCCCGGCGGCGCCCGCGCCCATCAACACCCCCGCGGTGTCGATCACGTACCACTCGGGGTGGACGATCAGGCCGACTGCGACCGCGACCGCGGGGACGGCCGCCGCGAGCGGCGGGACGAGCGCGGAGAACACGTACCACGAGAGCCACGCCGAGACGCCGACGATCAGCAGCCGGATCGCCCCGTCGAAGTCGTACCGGAACGCCGCCAGCATCACTCCGGTCATCGCGACGATGGCGACGACGTACAGCACGCTGTTCGCGGGGTTGTCGGGGTTCTCGACCGCCTGATAACCGCTCGCGGCGAACTCCGGGACCAGCGCCAGCGCGCCCACCTGAACGACCAGGAACAGCCCGACCACGAAGGCGACGCCGCGGTACTCGCGGGGGAACATTCGACCGTCGGTTCGTCGGCCGAGGGTTTCGTCCTTGCGCTTCGGGCCGCGGGCGCCGACGGTACCGACCGCTATCGAGGAATCGGCGGCGCACAGAAACGGGTTCGGGCTCGGTGTGGGAGCGGGTGGACCCGAACCCAAGCCGACGGACGACGGACGGTGGAAGCGAGTGGCCGGCCGGCCCGCCCGAAACGGGATGGGGCCGGCCGGATTCGTCCGCGGCGTTTACCTCCTCAGCCGAGCGACGTAAGAACGTATCGCCCGAGTTATCAGCACGGATATTTTCATTGGCGGACCGGACGATGAGCCGTGGCGGAGGCTCACGGCTTGGAGACGACGGAAGGAGATGAGTCGAGGAGCGGTGGGCGAAAGGGGAGGAGTCGAGGAGCGATGGGCGAAAGGCGAGGCGGCGGCGAGAGGCGGCGGGCGGCGGCCGGACAGCGGACCCCCGGGCTGTCGTCGGCGTCGCCGCCCGAGCGGTCGGGACGGGCGCGCGGATCGATTAACGCCGAATTCCAACGAGAAAAGCGTCGGTCTTCGGCAAAATAAGATACGTGCCTCACGCGTATAAATGTGTGAGATCCGGATCCGGTCGAGGGGGCGTTCGTCGCGGGAGACGACGCGCCGCGAGCCGGCTCAGCGACGGTCGCGGAGCGCGGGGAACTCCTCGCGGACCGTCGCGACCCGCTCGGGGTCCACGGCGGCGGTGACGACGCCCGGTTCGTCGCCGACCGACGCGAGCGCGGTCCCCCACGGGTCGTACACCGCGCTCCGCCCGCAGAGTTCGTCGTCACCGAACCGACCGCTCCCGTTGACCGCGGCGACGTACGTCAGGTTCTCGATGGCCCGCGCCCGTCCGAGCGTCCGCCAGTGCTCGATCCGCGGATACGGCCACGCGCTCGGGACCAGCACGCACTCGACGCCCCGATCGGCCATCGCGCGGAACTGCTCCGGGAATCGGAGGTCGTAGCAGGTCGTCACCCCGACCGTGACGCCCGCGAGGTCGACCACCGGCGTCCGCTCGCCGGGCACCATCCGGTCCGTCTCCTCGGAGCCGTAGCCGAACAGGTGCCGCTTCCGGTAGACGAGCCGGCGCTCGCCGTCGGCGTCGAAAAGCACCGCGGCATTCGCGAGCCCGGACTCGGCCGGGACCGCCAACCCGTCCGCGGCCGACGCCGACAGGTCCTCGACGACCGTGCCGGCGAGCACGGCCACGTCGTTCGCGTCGGCCGCGGCCGCGAACCGGGCGAGGCGGTCGCCGGCGAGGCTCTCCGCGGCGCGGCCGTACGAGTCGAACGCGAAGTACCCGACGTCGAACAGCTCGGGGAGGACGACGAGGTCCGCGCCCTCGGCGGCGGCCCCCCGGACGCGGTCGAGCGCCCGCGCGACGTTCGCCTCGACGTCGCCGCCCTCGACCGCCAGCTGGACGCCGGCGAGCCTCATGCCGGCGAGGCGAGCGAGGCCCGGAGCGCGTCCTCCAAGTTGTCCAGTTCGGCGTCGAAGTTGCGCTTGAAGAAGGACTCGACGCCCGGGAGGCTCCCGTCGACGACGAACTCGTTGGCGAGCCGACAGCCGCCGTCGTCGGTCTCGGTGATCTCGTGTTCTCCGGTCACGCGGAACGCCCGCGACTTCCCGACGAACTTCACTCGGTTCGGCGGGTCGCGCGCGACCTCCTCCGTCTCGACGTCGATCGTCGAGCGGATCATCGGTATCGGGAGCGCGACGTGCCAGGTCGCGGTTCGGTCGTCGTGAACTTCGAAGGAGTCGACCACGCTGATGGCGCCCGCGCGCTGCTCCGCGTCCGAGATGAACGCCCACACGTCGGCTGGCGGCGCGTCGAACTCGAACGTCCGGGAGACTCGAACGGTCATACGTCACCGTTTAGGGCTACGGGTGTTAAAATTGCGCGTCGACGGAGTCGACCGCGAAGGACGGGGCGGGGCGCCGGGGGATCGCCGGCGCGAGCCTCACCCGTCGGGCGTCACGCGCCAGGTCGTCGACTTGGCGCGACCCCACTTCTCGATGTCGACGTCGTCCGACTTCTCGGCGAGGCGGGGAAGCCGCGAACCGACCTGTTTCGCGGTGAGTCCGATCGCGTCGGCGATCGTCTTCGAGCGAACGTACCGCTCACCACGGGTGACGCTGTCCGTGAGGTACGCGAGGATCCGCTGTTCCTCCTCGGTGTACTCGCTCATTGTCCCGTCTACGCGTCTGACGCTATTAACGGTTTCTCGTTCTGGAACCGGACGGCCGGTCGACGGCGGGGAGCGCCCGGTCAGCTGAACAACTGAACCGCGCCGACGGCGAGCGTCGCGAAGACGAACGCGCCCGCGAACCCCCACGCTTTCCCGAGCTGCCCCGGGTACGCTAGCATCACCACGGCGCTGACGGCCGCGACGGCGCCGAGCGCGAGCGCGACGCCGACCTCTTTGTCCGATTCGATGGAAGCCTCGCTCATACGAACCGCTTCGCGGGGGGCCACTTAGTTCATACGAACCGCGTGACGCCGACGGCTGGTAGTCACCGGAGGCAGCCGTGACGCGGGCGCCACGCCCGCCTCAGATGATCTCGACGTGTTCGGACGCCTCGTTGAGGGCGAGATTCGCGGCGATCTCGGCGTTCCGCATGGCGTACTCGGCGGTGTGCTGGAGACTGACGAGCACCTCGCGGGTCATGAGCAGCGTCTCGTTGTCCAGGTCGTTCGGCAGCTCGTCGAGGATCTCCTGTTCGCGGTCCTCCAGCCGCGAGAACAGGTCGCGGCACTCGACGGTGAGGTCGTAGTCGCGCTCGACGACGGCGCGGACCGCGAGCGCGGTCAGCTCGTCCACCTGATCGGTGAACTCGCGGATCTGCCGCATCGTCGCGCTGTCGACGTCGAGGGTGTGCCCGTCGGCCTCCATCACGATCTCGGCGATGTCCTCCGCGTTGTCGGCGGTGAGTTCGAGGTTCTTCGCGACGGAGCGGTAGCCGATGAGCGGGAACCCCTCTTCCAAGCCCACGGCGCGCGCGAGGTTCGGGTTCTGGTAGGCGGTGAAGATGAGCCGCAACAGGAGGACGAAGATCTTGTTCGCCTGCCGCTCGCGGTTGAGCGCGCGCTGCGCGAGGTCGGGGTTGCCGTGCGCGAGCGCCTTCACGCCCTCGCCGCGCATGGTGGAGCCGGTGTTCTCCAGCCGTTCGAGGAGGTTGTCGAGGGTGAAGTCCTCGGGGTCGACGGAGCAGCGGATCGAGATGTCCTCGGGCGTCTCCTCGATGACGCCGAGCCCCATCAGCTGGGTCTCCGCCTTGTAGACGGCGTTGATGTGTTCGCTGTCGAGCGCGCCCTCGCTGCGGACGTGGATCACGCGCCGCCCCAGCACGTACTGCGCGACGATCGCGCGTTCGAGCGAGCGCGCGTCGAGCGCGTCGGCGTTGATCACCGCCTCGGACTCCTCGGAGCTCACAGACTCGGGAAGCACCGTGAGGGTCCCCTTCCCACCCATTCGGAGCGACACCTCGTCGCCTTTGTTCACGCCGTGTTCCTGCGCCCACTCGGCCGGAAGGGTCATCGCCAGCGTCGACGGCCCCAACCGTTGGACCTTCCGCGTTTCCATACGCCACCGTATCGCGGGATAGACCTTAACCTTGTTCCCATGTTCATTATACGCAGCATCGAATATACAAGGTGATCGAGCCGGGCCGAAGGCCGACGGATGTCGACCGCGTCCGTCGACCGCGCAACAGCGCGTTCGATCCGCGCGTTTATGTCGGTCAGGAAGGGAGAGATGGTATGACCGAGCGGGTACTCGTCGTCGACGACTCCTCCTTCCAGCGGACCGTCGTCCGCGACGCGCTGGAAGACCGGTTCGAGGTCGTCGACGAGGCGGAAAACGGCGCTGAGGCGGTCGAGCTGTTCGAGGCGTACGAGCCGGACGCGGTGTCCATGGACGTCGTGATGCCGGAGATGACCGGGATCGAGGCGACCGCGGCGATCAAAGACCGGTGGCCCGACGCGGTGATCGTGATGTGTACGAGCGTCGACCAACAGGAGAAGATGATGGAGGCGGTGAAGGCGGGCGCCGACGGCTACGTGACGAAGCCGGTCGACGCTGCGGAACTGGTCGGCGAGTTCGAGAGCCACCTCGGGTAAACGCCCTTTCGGAGTCGAGTCTCGACGAGGAGAAGTGTGCTCCCGCGGGGACGGTCAGGCGGGGTCGAACGAGCGGAGGATCGCTGCGAGCGCGCTCGCGAGTTCCTCAAACCGGTCTATCTCCATCGAGTCGGTGGTCGCCCAGACGCCGTGGTCGTTCGCGATCACGCGCGTGAGGTAGCCGTTCACGAACACGCGAACCGTGAACCGGTAGTCGCCGAGTTGGGTGTCCGCGTACATCGACTGCGCGTGGAACCCCTGTCGCTCGTTCTCGGCGAAGCCGACGAGATCGGCGGTCTGGCTCAGGTCGCTGCGGAGGTACAGCTGGTCGATGTCGTCGTGCGTGAAGTAAGTGAGGCTCCGCAGTTCGTCGCCCGTCGCCGTGCGAGCGGCGCTGAGCAGTTCGTCGACGCGTACGTCCGAGGGCTGAGACATACACACATGATCAGTGTTCACATACATGAGTGTGGGTGGTCGCGGCACCCACGGACGCGGCGCCGGCGAAGGCGACGACGCCCGGAGGGGACCGTCGCGGCGGCGAGGAGGGACAGAGTTTAGCGACTCCCCCGTGATCGCTCGTCTGATGACCGATCACGACGGCGTCTGCGTCCTGTTGCCGACGATGAACGAGGCCGAGACGGTCGCACGCGTCGTCGCGGACTTCCGGGACGCCGGATTCGAGAACGTCTTGGTTATCGACGGCGGCTCGACGGACGACACGCAGTCGATCGCCCGCGATTCCGGCGCGCGCGTCGTCGAACAGTCCGGCCGCGGGAAGGGGCAGGCGGTCAGGGAGGCGGTCCGCGACCACGTGGAGGCCCCGTACGTGCTGATGGCGGACGCCGACGCCACGTACGACGCGGACGACGCGGCGGCGATGCTCGACCCGCTCTTCGACGGCGAGGCCGAACACGTCGTCGGCGATCGCTTCGCGGACATGCGCCCGGGTGCGATGACGCGCCTGAACCGGGTCGGCAACCGCCTGATCAACCTCGCGTTCCGGGCGATCCACCGCGAGGACTACGGCGATATCCTCTCGGGATACCGCGCGTTCACCCGCGAGTCGTTCCTGCGGCTCCACCTCACCGCGGACGGGTTCGGTATCGAGACCGAGATGGCCGTCGAGTGCGTGAAGAACCGCGTCCCGGTCGCCGTGGTCCCGATCACGTACCGAGAGCGGCCCGGCGGCTCCGCGACGAACCTTCACCCTGTCCGGGACGGCGGGGTGATCTTCCTAGAGCTGTACCGGAAGGCCAAGACGAACAACCCGCTGTTCTACTTCGGGAGCGTCGGCGTGGCGTCGACGGCAGCGGGAATCGCGATGGCGTCGTTCGTGCTGTACCGGTACCTCGCGTTCGGGATCAGTCACGAGGTGGTCGCCGTCGGCGCGGTCGGCGCGACGATCCTCGGGATCCAGCTGCTCGTGTTCGGCTTCCTCGCCGACATGATCCACACCCTCCACCGCGAGCAGATCGCACGCTACGAGCAGGCCGTCGGCGGCGGAGCGACAGGGGGCTCTGCGGCGGCCGGCGACGGCGGGGATGCCTCCAGACCGGACGAAACTCCCGAAGCGAGAGAACCGGAGCGGTGACCCGGCGAGAGCCTGACGCGGTCGGCGAGCGAGACCGACGCGACGGTTAAGCTGGGGAGGGCGAGGACGACCGACGAACACCGAACCGGAGAGCGGCGGACGACGATCCGCCTCGCGAGGGCAGACGACCGAAGCCGACTCGCACGCCGCGATGACGGGAGAGACGCTGTCTACGTTTCGCTTCGGAGAGGGACAGAAAACCATATTTCCGGTAAAATGTGCGTTCCAATCATGAATACGTCCCTAAGACCGGCGATCACTAACACGGATGTAAGATGATCGTCCCTAACAACTATCCATAAGTCTGAAGTTTTTTATACACACAATCTTACTACTTGGTATGCCACGGCGAAACATTGAGAATCGTGATGATTCCCGGCATATCGGCCGGCGACAATGGCTCTCCGCGCTCGGCCTCGCCGGCGCCGTAACGCTCGCCGGCTGTTCCGGAAACGGCGGTGACGGGTCGGACGGCTCTGACGGCGGTGGCGGCGGGGGCGGCGAACTCGAGGTTCCCGATTTCCCCCGGTTCGGGGTCGGTGACCTCTACGGATCGGAGGTCGCTCGCAACCTGGCACGGGAGGCGTTCGAGGAGTCGGAATACGACTACGGCTTCGACGGGGACGTCATGGTCAACCCCGAAGGAGACCAGGTCGAGATCGACATCTATCACAGCGCCGCCTCCGAGACCAACCAGCTCCTCGCGGAGTTCATCGCACAGGAACTCGAGAACAACCTTGGTATCAGCGTCACTCCCGAAGCGATCGACGGGACTCGGTTCAGTAACGAGTACTACTCGGGCGACCCCGAAGGCGGGACGGATACGGTTAACGGCGAAGAGGTGGAGTGGTCGAACCCCGGACCGCGGAACCCGGGGCCGCGCTCCGTCACGAGCAACGAGGCGTGGGATATGTCGGTCAACTTCGGGCTGAACACGTACCCGCTCAACCCCCTCACGAACCAGACGTTCTTCGACGGGGCGAACGCGAACTTCAACCCGGTCGGCTACTACCCGCAGTTCGACGTCGAGTCCCTGTTCGAGCAGGCGAGGCAGGCGACGAGTCGGGACGAGATCCGGCAGGCGTTCGTTGACATCTTCGCGAACCTCGCGCGCGAACAGCCCTACATCATGCTCACTCTGGGCGACGATATCATCGGGTACAACCCCGACCTCACCGGTCCGATCGAGAACTTCTCGAACGGCTGGGACCTCCCGGCGTGGCACATCGACGACCCCAGCGTGTCGGGCTCGTACGACACGGTCACGGGAGCCAGTTTCAACACGCTGAACCCGCTGTACAACAACGAGTCCGGGGCCGGAACGGCCATCGAGCGCGCGATCGATCCCGGCTACACGTTCGACGAGAACCAGGAGTACTTCCCGCTTTTGTACGACATGTCCACGGAGGACGGCGAGGTGTGGACGTTCGAACTCCGTGATAACCTCCAGTTCAGCGAGCCGTACGGGCAGGTCACCGCCGAGGACTTCGTCTATCAGATCCAGGAGGTCCAACAGGCCGATTGGGCGAACACCGCCGACTCGGACAGCTGGGAGGGCGTCGAAGTCGAGCAGACCGGGGAACTCGAGTTCGAGGCGACGCTGGAAACGTCGAACGTGCTGTGGCCCCAGACGTACGACCCGTACCTCTACCCGATTCCGCGTGCCCTCCTCGAACCGTACGTCGAGGAGGAGGACGTGGAGGGGCTCCAGCAGGACGAGGAGCTCCTCGAACTCCAGTTCTCGGGGAACCTCGGGCCGTTCGAGCTCGAAGAGTGGAACCGCGGCTCGGGTACCGAGTACGTCCGGAACGACGAGTACTACCTCCGGGACATCGACGAGGGGCCGGACCTGTTCTCCGAAGGGCCGCTCTTCGAGGAGGCGTCGATCAGCGTCGTTCAAGAGCAGGCGTCGCGTCTCGGTGCGCTCGAGACGGGCGAGGCGGACGCGGCGGCGATTCCGCCGGAGCAGTACGAGTCGTACAGCGAAGACGATAACGTGACCGTCCGGCAGGTCCCCACGCCGTACAACACGATCATCTCCGTGAACCAGCGCGCGAACGGGTGGAACACCGGTCCGGGCAACATGTTCCAGCTCGTTCCGTTCCGCCAGGCGATGGCGGCGGCGATCGGCAAAGAGGAGCTGATCCAAGGGGTCTACCGCGGACTCGCCTCCTCCCACTTCACCTGGCAGCCCCGCTGGTCCGAGTTCTACCCGTCGACGGACGAGTAAGAGCGAGCCACCCCGTTCTCACCCTACCGACTTACACATCACATGGGATTTGGAAGGTACGTCACCGCTCGGGTTCTCTGGGCAGCAGTCGTATCGCTCATTATCGTCACGATCACGTTCCTGCTGCTCTCGGCCGCGCCGAACCCGGCCGTCCAGCGGGCAGCGACGCAGGCGGCGCTTCAAGGCGGCGATCCGGCGGAGGCGGCCGAGCGGGTACGCGAGCTGCGCGGGCTCGACCAGCCGCTTCACGTCCGGTATTTCGACTTCATCCGGAGCGTGTACACGCTCGACTGGGGCTGGTCCGTGAGCCGGAGCCAGCCCGTGATGGAGGCGGTCACGCAGGCGCTGTACTACACCGCGCAGTACTCGATTCCGTGGACCATCCTCACGATCACCTTGGGGCCGCTCGTCGGCGTCTACTCCGCCGCGAACATGTACAGTTGGAAGGACCACGCGGCGACCGGGTTCGCCTTCTTCGGCTACGCCATCCCGAACTTCTTCTTCGGGATCATCCTCCTGTTGATCTTCGGCGTGTGGCTGGAGGTGATACCGGTGATCTACAACACGAGCGCACCGGTGTTCAGCGTGGAGAACGCGATCCAGCTGTCGGTCCCGGTGTTCGTGTTGGTCACCGGGTCGATCGGCGCCGTCATGCGCGTCTCCCGGAACGAGTCCGCGGAGTTCCAGAACGCCGACTTCATGAAGACGGCAAAGGCGAAGGGGGTCTCCCCGCTTCGTGCGTACGCGTATCACGTCATGCGACCGACCCTCGTCCCGCTCTCGACGACGCTCGTGGGACAGCTCCTCGCGCTGTTCCTCGGGTCGTCACTCCTCGTCGAGGTCGTGTTCGGTATCCCCGGACTGGGACGGTTGACTTACGAAGCGCTGCTCGCGCAGGACACGAACCTCGTGTTGGGGACGACGCTGTTCTTCACCTTCGTCGCCGTCATCGGGAACCTCCTCGAGGACATCGTGTTCACCGTGCTCGACCCGCGGATCAGCTACGATGACAGGTAACATAACCGAAAACAATGGCAACTGAAGACTCCGAACGGTTCGATCAAGTCGACTGGAACGACCTCTCGCGGTCGGGGCGGTTCGATCTGTCGACCAACTCGATCGGGATGCTGCTGACGACCCTGCCGCTCGCGCTGCTCGGCGTGTACGACTGGCGCTTCACCGGCCAGCGCACCCCGACCTTCGAGTTCATCGGCCTCGAACGGAACTTGGAGAGCCTCGACTTCTTCTTCATCTTCACGCTGTTCCTGGCGTTCTGGTACCTCGTCTTGCCGCTGTACCAGAACCCGCGGATGACGCGGTACTACTGGAAGGAGTTCAAGCGCAACCGCCCCGCGGTCGTGAGCCTCGGCTGGCTCGGCATCGTGTTCGTCGGCGGGCTCGTCGGCCCGCTCGTCATGAACGCGCCGCAACAGGACCTGTTCATCGCCTACCAGCCGCCGGTGTTCACCTCCGTCGTCGACACGACGCCGGCGACGTGCGTCGGCGAGGTGATGAACGGACGGTGCTACGGCACCTGGCAACACCCGCTCGGGACCACGCAGGGCGGGAAGGACGTGTTCACGATGATCGTCTACGGGATGACGATCAGCATGCAGATCGCCTTCATCACGACGACCATCGTCGCCACGATCGGGATCTCGTTCGGGACGCTCAGCGCGTACGCCGGCGGGTGGGTCGACGAGATCATGATGCGGTTCGTCGACATCATCCTCTCGTTCCCGACGTTCCTGATGTTCCTGCTCATCCTGTACATCTACGGGGCCGGACTGGGAATGTTCATCGTGGTGTTCTCGCTGTTCGCCTGGGGCGGGACCGCCCGCTACATCCGGAGCAAGTCGCTGTCGATCTCCGAGGAGGAGTTCATCAAGGCGAGCCGGATCAGCGGCGCGAGCACGTATCAGGTGATCCGCGGACACGTCGTGCCGAACGCGGCGAGCAGCATCATCACCCAGCTCACGCTGCTCATTCCCGGCTTCCTGCTCGCGGAGGCCCAGCTCGCGTTCCTCGGGATCGGCGACTCGACGGTGCCCTCGTGGGGGCAGCTCATCTCCGCCGGGCGGAGCGACCTCTCGTTCGCCCCGTGGATCGTGTTAGCGCCGGGTATCGTGCTGTTCCTGACCATCCTCGCGTTCAACTTCCTCGGTGACGCGCTGTTGGACGCGCTGAACCCCGAAGCGGAGGCGGAGAACGAATAATGGCCGACGATCAGCCACTACTCGAGGTCGAAAACCTCACGACGACGTTCAGCACCGACAACGGAACGCTCACCGCGGTCGACGGGATCGACTTCAGCGTCGACACCGGCGAGACGGTGTGTATCGTCGGCGAGTCGGGGTCCGGAAAGACGGTCGCGACGGAGTCGATCACGCGGATTATCAACACCCCGCCGGGAGAGATCGAGGGGACCGTCCGGTACGACGGGCGCGACCTGCTGTCGCTCCCCGAATCGGAGCTTCAGAACATCCGGGGCAACGAGATCGCACACATCTTTCAGAACCCGCAGGAGGCGATGAACCACTGCTACACGGTCGGGTGGCAGATCACCGAGGCGCTCCAGATCCACCAGGACGTCTCCGACGACGAGGCCCGCGCGAAGGCGGTCGACCTCATGGACCGCGTCGGGATCGCGAACGCGAGCTCGCGGTTCGACGACTACCCGCACGAGTTCTCCGGCGGACAGAAGCAGCGCGTGATGATCGCGATGGCGCTCGTCGGGGACCCCGACCTGCTCATCGCCGACGAGCCCACGACCGCGCTCGACGTGACCGTCCAAGCGCAGATCCTGCGGCTCCTCGACGACCTCCAAGAGGAGTTCGAGATGGGAATCCTGTTCGTCACGCACGACCTCGGCGTCGTCGCGGAGATCGCCGACCGGATCGTCGTGATGTACGCCGGGAAGGTGATGGAGCGGGGCGGCGTCCTCGACATCTTCGATCACCCCGGGCATCCGTACACACAGCAACTGCTGGAGTGTTTGCCGGAGTTCGGGGGATCCGGCGGCGGCATTCCGGGGACGCTCCCGGACCCGCACGACCCGCCGGACGGCTGCCGGTTCGCTCCACGGTGCGAGTACGCCGAGGAAGCGTGTCGCACCGGCGACCAGCCGGACGAGGTCGAGGTGGCGCCGGGCCAGGAGGTCTCCTGCGTCCACTACGGGCCGGGCGGCAACCCGTCGGTAGTCAGGAGCGACGGGCTCGGACCGGGCGACGGAGCGGCCGACGGCGACAGCGAGGTGGGTCCCGCCGATGACTGAGCCGCTGCTCTCGGTCCGCGACCTGAAGAAACACTACCCGATCCGGAAGGGGCTGTTCAACCGGAAGGTCGGCGCCGCCCGCGCCGTCGACGGGATCAGCTTCGACATCGAAGAGGGCGAAACGCTCGGACTCGTCGGCGAGTCCGGGTGCGGGAAGTCGACCGCGGCGAGTTCGGTGATCCACTTGGAGGAGCCGACCTCGGGCGAGGTCATCTTCAACGGGAACGGACGCGGGGGCGCGACGCGCGACCCCGACGGAACCCACCCCAACGACGTGACGCAGTTCGACGACGACGAGATGATGGCGTTCCGGCGGGGCGCCCAGATGATCTTCCAAGACCCGTCGTCGAGCTTCGACCCGCGGGTGTCCGTGGGGAACGCCGTCGGCGAGCTGCTCAAGGTCCACGGGATGAGCGACCGCCACCGGCGTCGCGCCATCGTCGAGGACCTGCTCGAACGCGTCGGGCTCTCGGCGAGCGACTTCGACCGGTACCCGCACGAGTTCTCCGGCGGGCAGAAACAGCGGATCGCGCTCGCCCGGGCGCTCGTGTTGAACCCGGACCTCATCATCGCCGACGAGCCGGTGAGCGCGCTCGACGTCTCCATCCAGGCGGAGATACTCTCGCTGATCAACGACCTCCAAGACGAGTTCGGGCTGTCGCTTCTGTTCATCAGCCACGACATGTCCGTCATCCGCCAGATCTGTGACCGCGTGGCCGTGATGTACCTCGGCGAGATAGTCGAGATCGGGCCGGTGGAGGAGATCTTCACCGACCCGCAACACCCATACACCGAGGCGCTGCTGTCCTCGATCCCGACGCCGGACCCGCGCGCGAGCGTCGGCGGCATCGAGCTGAAGGGCACAGTGCCGAGTCCGACGAACCCGCCGAGCGGGTGTCGGTTCCACACCCGGTGTCACAAGGTGATCCAACCGGACGGCGTCGACGTCGATCAGGCCGACTGGCGCGGGCTGTTGAACTTCCGCGACAAGGTCAGCGCGGGCGAGGTCGACGTCGAACAGGTCCGCGAGAACATCGCCGCCGGCGGCTCCGACCCGACCGACGCGGAGGTCCAGGCGGAGATCCGCCGGGAGTTCGACATCGGGGAGACCGTCGACGACCCCGACCTCGAACGGACCCTCTCGGAGGCGCTGGATCTCCTGATCGACGGGAACGACGAGCGGGCGGGAGAGGTCTTGCGAAACTCGATCACGACGCCGTGCGCCGAGACCGAGCCGGAACGGACGGTCCACACGCCGGACCACGAGTCCGCCTGTCTCCGACACGAGGGTCAGGCGGCCGCGGAGCCGAACCCCGCGGACGACTGATCCCGGCCGCGACCGAGCCGGGACCGCTCACTCGGTCGTCGACGCGAGCGACGCCGGGTCGATCCGCCGCGGCTCCGGTACTGGTTTTCCCGCCGGAGCGACCGCCACGTCGCCGCGAGACTCGTCGCCAGACGCGTCTCCGCCGCCCGTCGCCGCGAGCACCGCCGTTCCGCCGGCGGAGAGCGGGGCGACGAGGCCGGCGGCGAGCGCCGAGGGGTCGGAGAAGGGTGCTCTGAGGACGACTCGCGTCTCGTCTCCGATCCCGGCGGCCTCGACCGCGGCCGCGGCGCGCGAACAGAGGTCGCGGTGGCTGACCGACAGGTCCGCCCCGCGGACGACGGCGTCGTCGGGGGCGATGTCGCTCGGCGGCATCCCGGGGTTCTCGCTCCACAGCTCCTGTTCCCAGTGCGTGGTGTCGGGACGCTCGGGCGAGCCGCCGAAGGCGGCGAGGTTCGTTCCTGGCGCCGGATCGAGCGCGGCCGCGGTCGCGACCGGTGCGAGGACGACGCGGTCGCCGGCGTCGATCCCCGCCGCCGGGTCGAACCGGACCGGCGCCCCGACGGCGGCCGCGCCGAGGAACGCGAGCGTCGTGTGGAATCCCGGAATCGGCTCGACGGCCACGGTCGCGCCCGTCCGGACGCCGAGGTACCGGAGCACGTTCGCCGCCTTGTAGCCGTTCGTGATCAGGTCGTGGGAGGTCCGTTCCCGGCCGTCCGGCGTCACGAGCGCCACGTCGCGACTGCGTCGGTCGCGCGCGAGGAGTTCGCCGACGAGTTCCATACTCGGTTCTCGGAACGCGCGCGTCTTAACGCTGCGGCGTCCCGGAGGCGACCCCGCGGCCCGACCGGACTGCGTCGGGGCGGCGTCAGGGCGCGCCGGCGATCACCATCTTCGAGCCGTCGGCCGAGAAGGCGAGGTCGCGGGTGGACTCCGGGTCGACCCGGACCGCGTCGCCGGGCGCGAGGGCGACGGCGTCCCCGTCGACGGTGAGCGTCGCCTCGCCGTGGAGCAGCAGGTACACCTCCTCGTGGTCGGCGTCGCCGTGGTCGTGTTCCATCCCCTCCCAGCCGTCGTCGGCCTCGACGACGGTCACGCCGAGCCGCTCGCAGTCGAGCGCCTCTCGGAGGAAGAACATCCCGGGCGCGCGCGGTTCCACGTCGTCGTAGGCCGTCGTGTCGTAGCCCATGCGCTGACCGTCGCCGCGAGGGATCGAAAAGCTACGGGCCGCGAGGGAAGAGGCGCGGCGCCGCGAACGCCACTCAGAAGGAGCTTTTCAGCTTCTCGAAGAAGCCGCCGCCGACGTCGATGTCCTCGCCGCCGGCCTCCGCGAACGCCTCCAGCGCCTCGCGCTGCTCGTCGTTGAGCGACTCGGGCACGACGACGGCGACCTGGACGTAGAGGTCGCCGCGACCGCGACGACGGAGGCGGGGCATCCCTTTGCCCTGAAGCCGGAAGGTCTCGCCGCTCTGGGTCCCCGCGGGGACATCCATCTCGACCGTTCCGTCGACCGTCTCCACCTCGACGGTGTCGCCGAAGACGGCCTGCGGGAAGGATATCGCCTCGTTGACGCGGAGGTCGTCGCCGTCGCGCTCGAACCGGTCGCCGACGTCGACATCGACCTCGATGAGCAGGTCGCCTCTCGGGCCACCGTTCTCTCCGGGCGCGCCCTCGCGCTCCATCCGGAGGCTCTGCCCGGAGCGAATCCCGGCCGGGATCTCGACCGACAGCGTCGCCTCCTCGCGGACGACGCCGTCGCCGCCGCAGTCGGCGCAGTCCTCGCTGTACAGCTCGCCCTCGCCCTCGCAGCGGGGACACGTCGACGTCTGCTGGACGCGCCCGAGCGGCGTCTGCTGGACCTGCTGGACCTGCCCGCGGCCGTTACACTGCGGGCAGGTCTCCACGTCGGCGTCCGGGGGATGCCCCGCGCCGCCGCAGGTGTCGCACTCGGTCGGTCGCGTGAGCGTGACCTCCTTGGTCGCCCCGTTGAACGCCTCTTCGAGGTCGATCGTCAGTCCGGTCTTGAGGTCGCGCCCCTGCCGCGGGCGGTTGCCGCCGCCACCGCCGCCGCGGCCGCGACCGCCGCCACCGAAGAACTGGTTGAAGATGTCCTCGAACCCGCCGGCGCCGCCAGCGCCGCCGGCCCCGCCGAAGGGACCGCCGGCGCCGCCCGGACCGGCACCGCCGCCGGTCGCGCCGCGCTTGTCGGCCTGGGTGAACCGATCGTGGCCCATCTGGTCGTACTGCTGGCGCTTCTGCTCGTCGGTGAGCACCTCCTTGGCCTTCTGGATCTTCTTGAACCGCTCCTCGGCGTTCTCGTCGTCGCTGACGTCGGGGTGGTGTTCGGCGGCCTGCTTGCGGTACGCCTTCTTGATCTCCTCCTCGCTGGCGTCCCGCGACACGCCGAGGACGTCGTAGAAATCTTCGGTCATGCGTTGCGTTTGTTAATTGGTGTTGATCGACGGGTCGATTTAAGCGGCGGGGTCGAGGCGTCGAGCGTCGGGTGAGAGGGCGTTACTCCTCGTCGTCGTCTACGTCCTCGAAGTCGGCGTCGACGTACTCCTCGTCGTCCGCGTCGCCGCCGGGACCGGCACCGCCGGGGCCCGCCGCACCGCCCGGACCGCCCGGACCGCCAGCGCCGCCCATCCCGCCGGGACCGGCGCCGCCCGCGCCGCCCGGACCGGCCTGCGCGGCCTGTCCCTCGTACATCTGCTTGCCGATCTCTTGGAGCTCCTCGGTGAGCGCCTCGGTCACGGACTCGATCTCGTCGGTCTCGGCGTCCTCGTCTTCGAGCACGTCTTCGACGTCCTCGATGGCCGCCTCGATGTCGGTGACGAGCTCGTCGTCGTCGAGCTCCTCCTCGTTCTCTTCGAGGAGGGTCTCGGCGCGCTGGATCGTCGTCTCGGCCTCGTTGCGGGCCTCGATCCGCTCGCGGCGAGCCTCGTCCTCCTCGGCGTGCTTCTCGGCCTCCTCTTGCATCTCCTCGATCTCCTCGTCGGAGAGGCCGACGCCGCCCTCGATGGTGATCGACTCGGCGTTACCGGAGCCCTGATCCTCTGCTTCCACGTTGACGATCCCGTTCTCGTCGATGTTGAACGAGACCTCGATCTGCGGGGTTCCGGCCGGCGCCGGCGGGATGCCGGAGAGCTGGAACGCGCCGAGCAGCTCGTTCTCCTCGGCGATCTCGCGTTCGCCCTGGAAGACGCGGACGTTGACGGAGGTCTGGTTGTCCGCGGCCGTGGTGAACACCTTCGACTCCTCGGTCGGGATCGTGGTGTTCTTCTCGATGAGCCGCTCGAAGAGGCCGCCCTTCACCTCGATACCGAGCGAGAGCGGAGTCACGTCGAGGAGGACGATGTCGTCGACGTCGCCGGAGAGCACGCCGCCCTGGACCGCCGCACCGAGCGCGACCGCCTCGTCGGGGTTGACGTTCTTTTTCGGCTCCTGGCCGACGAGCTCTTCGACCTTCTCCTGGACCTGCGGCATCCGTGTCGAGCCGCCGACGAGGATGACCTCGTCGATGTCCGACTTCGAGTAGTCGGCGTCGGCGAGCGCCTGCTCGGTCGGCTCGACGGTACGGTCGATGAGGTCCGCGGTGAGGCTCTCGAACGTCGCGCGGGTGACGGACTGTTCGAGGTGGACCGGCCCGCTGTCGGTCGCGGTGATGAACGGGAGGTTGACCGTGGTCTCCTTCTTGTTCGACAGCTCGATCTTCGCCTCCTCGGCGGCGTCCTTCAGGCGCTGGAGCGCCTGCCGGTCGTCGCGGAGGTCGATCCCGTGGTTGTTCTGGAACTCGTCGGCGAGGTGGTCGATGAGCGCCTCGTCCCAGTCGTCGCCGCCGAGGTCGTTGTCCCCGTTCGTGGCGACGACCTCGTAGACGCCGCCGCCGAGGTCGAGGACCGACACGTCGAACGTGCCGCCGCCGAGGTCGTACACGAGGACGGTCTGGTCGGACTCGTCGTCGAGCCCGTACGCCATGGAGGCGGCCGTCGGCTCGTTGACGATGCGCTCGACGTCGAAGCCGGCGATCTCGCCGGCGTCCTTCGTCGCCTGCCGCTGCTTGTCGTTGAAGTACGCGGGGACGGTGATGACCGCCTTCTCGACGTCGTCGCCGAGGTACTCTTCGGCGTCGCGTTTGATCTTCTGGAGGATCATCGCCGAGACCTGCTCCGGCGTGTACTCCTCGTCGCCGATCTCGACGGTGTAGTCGCCGTCGCCCATGTGCCGCTTGATCGACTGGATCGTGCGGTCGGGGTTCTGGACGGCCTGGTTCTTCGCCGGCTTGCCGACGAGGCGCTCGTCGTCGTCGGCGAATGCGACGACCGAGGGCGTCGTCCGGTCGCCCTCGGCGTTGGCGATGATCTCGGGCTCGTCGCCCTCCATCACCGCGAACGCGGAGTTGGTGGTACCGAGGTCGATACCGAGAATTTTGTTGCTCGCCATCTTGGTCACAGATAGCGGCTTGTTTCGGTTAAAGGTTACTAGACGCCGCGATCTCCCCGGGAGAAGAAAGCCGCCGCCGTCGTGCGTTTTCTCGATCGTGTGAGTCGCTCACATCGATGTTTTTATACCGATCCGCAAACGCAGCGCCGGTCTCGGGCTCGCGGACGCGAACCGGCCCGGACTCGCCGGCTCAGATCCCGCTCACGAGGTCTTCGAGGACCGCCTCGGGGTCGTCGGCCTTCGCGACGCCGGAGGCCAGCAGGACGCCGGCGGCCCCGAGGTCGCCGGCGGTCGACACGTCCTCGCCGGTGGAGACGCCGGCGCCGCAGAACACGTCAACCGCGGGGTCGACGGCCTCGGCGGCCGCGACCGCGTCCTCGACGATACCCGGGTCCGCGGTGGCGACGGAGACATCGCCGCCGATGAGCTCCGGGGGCTCGACCGCGACGGCGTCAGGGCCGAGCGCGGCGGCGGCGCCGACCTGCGCGGGGTTGTTCGCGCAGACGATCGTCTCCAGGTCAGCGCGCTCGGCCGCGCGGACCGAACCGTCGATGTCGGCGAGCTTCAGTCGCTTCTCCGAGTGGTTGATCAGGGTCCCCTCGGCGCCGTTGTCGGCGGTGGCCTCGGCGAGCGTCGAACCCGTGTGCGAACCGTGCTCGTTCGGCGAGACGTGCTGCGCCCACGTCTCAACGCCCGTCTCGGCGACGCGGGCGAGGTCGGCCGCCTGCGGCGAGACGGCGATCCGCGCGCCGGACGCCTCGGCGACGTCGCGGGCCGCGGTCGCTACCTCGATCGGATCGCACGGGTACGCCTTGAGGTTCACCAGGATGAACATACCTCTACTCGGGGAGCGCGGCGCAAATAGGTTCGTGCTTCGCGACGCTCGCTCGGGGTCCCGTCGTTTCGACCCCTCACAACCCCGGGAACCGGGCGACCCGGGGGGCGGAGAGCAGAAACGACCTTATACCCCGATGCTGTGGGTCCGACAAGAGATGTCCCTCATCGAGCTCATCGCCGGCGTGGAAGCCCACGAGGCCACGCTGACCGTGTTCAACGCAGAACCGGCGGTTACGGAGGAGCTCCGGGAGTATTTCGCCGACCGCAACGTCCGGATCGTCGACGATCAGACCGCCTCCGGACCGGAGGCGTTCGCCGTGCTGGCGCGGGACGGCGAGTTCGTCACGGGCGTCACCGTGGACGAGCTGCTGCCGGGGCGGGGCGGAGACGAGGGGGAGACACCCGCGGAGCGAGGTGAGACGCCCGGCAACGTCGGGAAGCCGGTGTTGGATCACCTCGACGAGACGATGTTTACCTCCTACTCCCGCGAGGACATGGTCGCCGCGTCGCGGGAGATCGAGGACCGCGCCTGGCGGGTCGGCGACGGAGAGCTCCACGCGGGGTTCCAGACCCTCGACGTCCTCACCGGGGAGGCGGACACCTACGACCTGCTCGGCGAGAAGGACCGGCTCGACGTCCACGCGTACGCCGCCGCCGAGGGCGACGCACCCGACGTCGGCACCTACACGGTCCACGTCGGCGAGACCGCCGAGATCCGCGAGACGTGGTTCGTCGCGTACGACGGGGGCGGCTACGAGGACGCCAAGTGCGCGCTGCTCGCCGAGGAGCGCGCGCCCGGCGAGTTCTACGGGTTCTGGAGCTACGACCCCGAGACGGTCGACTACATCATCGACTACCTGACCGAGCGGTACGGCGGATCGGAGCAGACGGACGGCGGCGGCGCGACCGTCTGAGGGCCGGGAATAACGAGTACGGCGGGGCCGGAGCGTCGTCGCGGCTCAGTCCTTCCGCTTGACGACGTCGCCGAGCGTCATCGTGCCGGCGTCGTCCGTCTCCCAGTCGGCGTCGTCGGTCGACTGCCCCTCGACCAGCGAGATGTCGAGCGCGCGCTCGAGCTTGCGCTGGACCTCGTCGGTCGGGAGCGTGTCGGCGCGTTCGAGCTTGCGGATGAGGCTCGCCTTCTCGTTGAGCTGGTCGGCCAGCTCCTCCTGGCTCAGCCCGCGCGACTCCCGCGCATCGCGGATCAGCTCGTCGTAGTCGGTGGCGATCTCGTCCATGTCGTCGAACATGTCGCGGGGGCGAGTCGAGCTCCCCGACGAGCCGCCGGAGCCGGACGATCCGGACGACGAAGACGACTTCCCGGTGCTGGAGCTGGTGGAGTACTTGCCGCCGCCGGAGCTCGTCGACTCGTCGCGGACCTCGGTGCCGAAGTCCGTACACGAGCTACAGAGCTCCAGCTCGGCGCCTTCGACCTTCGTCGTCGTCAGCGAGGCCTCCTCGGCGCCGCACATCTCACACTGGGGCATACGCGACGCTAGCGCTCCCGATGGTATAAAGGGTGTGCCGCGGCGCCGGGCGCGGGTCACGCCGGCGAGGTCCCGACCGCAATCGTGCCGCTGTCGGTACCGACTTGTCGCCGCGGCCGGCAGGACTGGTATGGACGTCCACGTCACGCGCTCGACCCTGCGAGGGACCGCCCGCGCGCCGCCGTCGAAGAGCTACACCCACCGCGCGCTGCTCGCCGCCGGCTACAGCGACGGCGCGACCGTCGAGTCGCCGCTGGTGTCCGCGGACACGCGAGCGACCGCCCGCGCCGTCGCGGCGTTCGGCGGTTCGGTCGCGCGCGCCGGAGACGGGAGTTCGACCGCCGAAGGCGAGCCCGGCCTGACGGGCGCCGACGCGCTCTCGGTCGAGGGGTTCGGCGGCCGCACCGCCGTCCCCGACGACGTGATCGACTGCGCGAACTCTGGGACGACGATGCGGCTGGTCACCGCCGCGGCCGCGCTCGCGGACGGCACCACCGTCCTCACCGGGGACGAGTCGCTCCGCTCGCGCCCGCAGGGTCCGCTCCTCGACGCGCTCGCCGACCTCGACGTCCGCGCGGAGTCGACGCGGTCGAACGGGCAGGCCCCGCTCGTCGTGACCGGCCCGCTCGCCGGCGGCGAGGTCGCCATCCCCGGCGACGTCTCCTCGCAGTACGTCACCGCGCTGCTGATGGCGGGCGCCGTCACCGAGGAGGGAATCGAGGTAGAGCTCACGACCGACCTCAAGTCGGCGCCGTACGTCGACATCACGCTCGAACTGCTCGCCGACTTCGGCGTCGAGGCGACCCCGGTCGACGAGGACGGCGATCCGCTCGACGGTGCCGCGGGCGCCACGGGGTTCTCGGTCCCGGGCGGACAGACGTACGCGCCAAGCGACGAGACGTACGCGGTCCCCGGCGACTTCTCCTCTATCTCGTACCTCCTCGGCGCGGGCGCGGTCGCGGCCGCGCCCGGCGAGCCGCTCCGGATCGAGGGCGCCCGGCCGAGCGCGCAGGGCGACGCCGCGATCGTCGAGATCGTCGAGCGCATGGGCGCGCCCGTCGACTGGGACCGCGAGGCCGGCGCGATCGCGGTCGAGCGCGGCGATCTCTCCGGCGTCACCGTCGACGTGGGGGGAACGCCCGACCTGCTCCCGACGATCGCCGCGCTCGGCGCGGTCGCGGACGGGGAGACGCGGATCGAGAACTGCGAGCACGTCCGCTACAAGGAGACCGACCGGGTGTCCGCGATGGCTGAGGAACTCGAAAAGCTCGGCGCCGAGACGACCGAAGGGCGGGACGTACTCACGATTCACGGAGGCGAAAGCGATCTCGTCGGGGCGACCGTCGACGGCCGAGCCGACCACCGGATCGTGATGGCGCTGTCCGTCGCCGCGCTGGCGGCCGAGGGGACGACGACCGTCCGCGGCGCCGAACACGTCGATGTCTCCTTCCCCGGCTTCTTCGACGCGATGGCCGACCTCGGGGCGACCGTCGAGCGCGGGGACGCGCGGGGAAGGGAATAGTTATAGCCGTTCGCAATACACACAATAGTATATGGTGGCAGACAGCAGATGAGCGGTGATCCGGCGTCGAACGGAGCGGCGGACGGACCGAACGCGGCGGTCGTCGTCGGCGTCGTGTTCTCGGCGATCGTGGTGCTCACCGTGATCGCGTACACGGTGACTGTGACCACGGTCAACCTGCTTGCCGTCGACCTGCTCGCGTACCCGGTCGGCGGGGTCGCGCCGTTCGTCGTGATCACTGGGGCCATTCTCACGATCCCGATAATGATTCCGACCGCGCTGATCTCGATGAAGCGACTCGGCTGACCGCGGTCGCGGCGTCATCCGGTCACCGCTCGAAGCGCGACGGTCGCCGCCGAATCCGGACCGACGGCTACACAAGCCCACCGGACCGACACACGCGTATGGACGACATCGACGTCGAGCCCGTCGACCGGGTCGACGAGGCCGACGACGACACCGCGGTCGAGCCCGCGGAGACGGACGAGGAGCTGACCGTCGACGAGGAGCTCGCCGACCTGCCCGCGGGCGTCGACGCGCCCGACTACGTGCTGTACGGCGGGAAGGGCGGCGTCGGAAAGACGACGATGGCGGCCGCGACGGGGCTCGCCTCGGCCGCGGGCGGCGTCCGGACGCTCGTCGTCTCGACCGACCCCGCGCACTCGCTGTCGGACACCTACGAGACCGAGATCCCCGCCGAGCCGGCGCGCATCCGCGAGGACGTGCCCCTGTACGCCGCCGAGATCGACCCCGACGCCGCGGTCGACGAGGGGATGTTCGGGGCGGACGGCGACCCGCTCGGCGGGCTCGGCGAGATGGGCGACGCGATGGGCGGCATGGGCGGCGAGGGGCCGATGGGCGGCGCCGAGGGCGAGGACGGCGAGGGGCTCGGCGGACTCCTCGGCGGCACGATGCCCGGCGCCGACGAGGCGGCGGCGATGCGCCAGCTGCTGGAGTACCTCGACGACCCGCGGTTCGACCGCGTCGTCGTCGACACCGCGCCGACCGGTCACACGCTCCGCCTGCTCCAGCTGCCGGAGATCATGGACTCGATGCTCGGGCGCGTGATGAAGCTCCGGCAGCGCTTCTCCGGGATGATGGACGGGATCAAGGGGATGTTCGGCGGCGGCGACGACGACCCCGACCCCTCGGCGGACCTCGAGGAGCTCCGCGAACGCATCGAGCGACTCCGAGCGGTCCTGCGCGACCCCGCGAAGACGGACTTCCGCGTCGTGATGATCCCCGAGGAGATGAGCGTCGTCGAGTCCGAGCGGCTCGTCGCGCGGCTCGACGAGTTCGGAATCCCGGTGAACACGCTCGTCGTCAACCGTGTGATGGAGGGCGTCGGCGACGTGACCGGCGGGAACGGGGCCGGGATCGACCCCGACTGGGTGGTCGAGCCCAACCCCGACACCTGCGAGTTCTGCGCCCGCCGGTGGGAGGTCCAGCAGAGCGCGCTCCGCCAGGCGACGGACCTGTTCCGCGCCCGGGACGTGAAGCGGGTGCCGCTGCTCGCGAACGAGGTCCGGGGTGAGGCCGCGCTGCGGGTCGTCGCGGCCTGCCTGGACTGAGCGGTCCGACTACGGCTCGCGTCCGGCGCTACTCGGTCGCGCTCCCGAAGATCCGGTCCCGGACCAGCTCCGCGACGCCCGCGAGGTGCGCCTGTCCGAACAGCCCGACCAGCACCGCGCCCGCGGTGTTGTACATGAGATCGAGCACGGTGTCGTCGAGCCCGTGCTGCGCGAGCGGCATGTCGATGCCGGTCTCGGTCGCGACGATGTCTAAGCCGAACTCGAACAGCTCCCAGAGCACGCCGAACGCGAGGACGATGAGGACGATGAAGACGAACGCGAACCGCGACGGGATCCGGATCCCGTCGCTGTGGAGGTCGATCGCCCGGAGCGTCGTGTAGCCGACTGCGGCGACCAGGGAGGCCGACAGCGCGTGCGTCATGTGGTCCCACCACTCGACGCGGGCGTAGAACCCGGCCGAGCCGACCGTGTGGAGGAACACGGCCGTCGTGATCCACAGGGCGAGCCACGGGTCGAGCGGGAGGTCGTACCGGCGCTCGAGCGCCGCGGGGACCAGCGTGACGAGGAGCGCAATGACCCCGTTGCTTACTGCCTTCTGCTCGCCCGCGAGGAAGCCGTACGCGACGATACCGACGAGCAGGACCTGCATCGCGCCCGTGAGTCGACGCTGCGACGCGAGCGACAGCCGAGGGAGCAGCGTCATCGCCGCACCACCCGGCGGATGACGCGACGGAGGAGACGTCCCCGGCGGCGGAAGTAGCCGTCGAAGAGGAGTCCGGCCGCGATCCCGGCCAGCGTGACGTACATGTACTCGGTCATCAGCGCGTCGTTCGTCGTCAGGTACGCGGTGCCGACGCGCTGGTCGAGGTTCCAGCGCAGCACCGTCCACACCGCCGCCGTCGCCAGCGTCGTCATCACGACGAAGGCGACCGCGAACCAGTGGGTGAGCCGCAGCGACGTGAACATGTGGAGGTCGACGGCGATCACGAGCGCCAGCGCCGCGATGGCGACGTACGCCGCGAACGTCCCTAACTCGCCGCCGAGGAGCGCGCCCACGAGGACCGGGAGCAGCGCGAGGCCCACCAGCTCGGCCGGGAGCATCGTCCGCCAGTCGCGAGCCGCGACCGTGGGCGCGAGCAAGACGCCGCCGAGTCCGACCGCGATCGCCGCCGACAGCAGGTCGTAGTCGAGCGCGCTCTCGACGAGGACTCCGCCCAGGACGGCGATCATCGCCCACGCGACGAGGGCGTTGAGCCGGCCGTCGCGGATCAGCTGCGTGAGTCTGTCCTCGACGGATCCCAGCGTGCCGGCGAGTTCTTCGCCGGACTCCCCGTCGCCGACGCTCGCGTCGGAGCCGGTCTCGGCGTCGCGGCGTCGGTCTCCGTCCATGTCCGGTACCGAGGCCGGGGAGGATTATAAGCTGTCGCTCCGGATCAGCGGTGGGCGCGACGGTGTACGGCGGCGAACGGGTCCCGAGACCGGCGGCGAACGGACGCGCTTTTACCTTCCACGGCCGTGTTGTCGGTATGAACTGTCGGCGGTGTGGGACCCCGTTAGAGAAGCCGGGGGACTACTGTTTGACCTGTAACACCGCCAACGCCGACGCGGTCGTCGCCGAGTTCGACGCCGACCGCGCGCACCTGACGATGTTGGACGAGGACGCCGTCGTCGGCGAGACGACGATCACCACGCGCCCGGAGGACACCGAGCGCCTGACGGAGGTCCAACTGCGGAACTTCGCGGGGCGCGTCGCCGACGAGATCCGACGCAAGCGACCGGAGACCGTCTACGCCGCCGGCGAGCGCGAGCCGCTCCGCGAGACGCGCGCGCAGCTCCACCACGAGTTCTACCGGGTGCCCGACGGCGGCGCCGGCGGGAGCGACCGAGACGGGACAACGTCGAGCGACCCCGCAGACGACGGCGGGAAGCCGGACGTGAGCCCCCTCGTAGAGTGGGTGCTCGACCGTCGCGGCGACCGGTCGCTGGCGGTGGTCGAGACCCCGCCGCGCGAGAAGATCGGCGGGTCGCACTCGACGCTCATCGGCGACCGCAAGGGGCGGAAGGCCGTCCAGACCGTCGCGGAACACCCGCACGTGAAGAAGATCGTTCCCGGTCCCATCGACGCCGGCGGGACGGGGTCGCGGACCGGCCTCCGCGCGAAGGCGACGCGCGCGGGGACCAACGGCAACGTCCGGCTACTCCTGCGAGACGGCTCCAGCGTCCAGGAGAACCGGATCGTCACCACGGCGATGGACCGCGAGACCGGCGAGCGCGTCCGCGAGGACCTCAACGAGGCGCTCCGGGACGCGGAGCTCCAAGACGTGTAGCTTCCGGCCCCGCCCGGCGTGTGCGGATCTGGCGTCCGATGTGCGTATCTCGGTCGCAGCGCCCGGAAGCGGCCACTACCGACCGCGTCGCTGTCGCGGGATTTTTCACGAGACCGGTCGTTGCGAGCGGTGTGAGTACCCTCGTCACGCTCGGCGCGGGCGTCGTCTTCGGGCTGGCGCTCGCGGCGCCGCCCGGTCCGATGAACGCGGTGATCGCCGAGGAGGCCGTCCTCCGCGGTCGCTTCGCCGGCTTCCGGGCCGGCCTCGGCGCGGCGACCGCCGACGCGATCTTCTTCGTCCTCGCGTACGTCGGCGTCGTCGCGGTCGTGGAGTCGTTCCCGCTGTTACAGGGCGTCATGGTCGCGGTCGGCGGCGTCCTTATGCTGTACTTCGCCGTCGGCGCGGCCCAAGGCGCGCGGGCGTCGTTCCGTCCGACCTCCGGCGAGGAGCCGATCGCGGCCGAGGGGAAGGGGTTCCGCAAGGCGCTGGTGCTCGCCCTGACGAACCCGTACCAGGTGCTGTTCTGGCTGACGATCGGCGTCGGCCTGCTTCAGCCGGGCGAACTCGACGTGTTGTCCCGGCTCCCGGTGGTCGGAGCCGACCTCGCCGGGACGCTCGTGGTCGCCACCGGCTCGCCCGCGCTCATCGGCGGGTTCTTCCTCGGCGTGCTGGTCTGGGTCCTCGGCTTCCCCACGGGACTCGTCGCCGCGGAGCGCAGGATCGAGGCGTTCGCCCCGATCGTCGCCGTCGCGTCGGCGTTCGTGCTCGCCGGCTTCGGCGTCTACTTCCTCTACGACGCGGCGACGACGCTGGCCGCGCTTGGGGCGTAACCGGGGCGGCCGTCGCCCGTCGGCCGCTCCGCGGCGGTCGCGCCCGCCGTACATGGACAACGGCTTTGACCCGTCGGCGCGACCGTCCCGTATGTTCGAGAAGACGACGTGGATCAAGCTCCCGCGGAACGTCCTCGTGGGACACGACGTCCTCGACGACCTCGGGGAGGCGGTCGGCGAGCTCTATCTCACCGGGCGGCCGCTGATCGTGACGAGCCCGACGCCGAACGAGATCGCCGGCGACCGCGTCAGAGCCCAGTTCGACGACCCCGCGACCGCGGTCGTGGAGAACGCCTCCTTCGCGGCCGTCGAGGACCTGAAGGAGACCGCGGAGGCGGTCGACCCGGGCTACCTCATCGCGCTCGGCGGCGGCAAGCCGATCGACATCGCGAAGATGGCAGCCGACCACCTCGACGTCGGCTTCGTCTCCGTCCCGACGGTCGCCTCCCACGACGGTATCGTCTCGGGGCGCTCGTCGATCCCAGAGGGCGACACGCGTCACTCGGTCGCCGCCGACCCGCCGCTCGCCGTCGTGGCGGACACGACGCTGCTCGCGGACGCCCCGTGGCGGCTCACCACCGCGGGTTGTGCGGACATCATCTCCAACTACACCGCGGTGAAGGACTGGCGGCTCGCCCGCCGCCTGCGGAACGTCGAGTACAGCGAGTACGCGGGCGCGCTCTCGGAGATGACCGCGGAGCTGCTCGTCGAGAACGCCGACATGATCCGGCCGGGCCTAGAGGAGTCGGCGTGGGTCGTGGTGAAGGCGCTCGTCTCCTCCGGGGTCGCGATGTCGATCGCCGGCTCCTCGCGGCCCGCCTCGGGCGCGGAACACCTCATCTCCCACCAGCTCGACCGCATCGCGCCCGGTAAGGCGCTCCACGGCCACCAGGTCGGCGTGGCGTCGATCATGACGGAGTTCCTCCACAGCGGCGAGAACGGGCGGTGGGCGGCGATCCGCGACGCGCTCGCCGAGCTCGACGCCCCGACGACCGCGGGCGAGCTGGGGATCGACGACGCGGAGCTCATCGCCGCGCTCACGAGCGCCCACGAGATCCGCGACCGCTACACCATCCTCCAGGGCGGGATCAACGAGGAGGCGGCGATAGGGGTCGCGACCGCGACCGGCGTCATCGAGGAGTGATCCCGGTTCGGCGCGCGGCGAGCGACGCCGCCGGACGGCCCCGCGTCGCCCCCGAAGAACGGCCCCGCGTCACTCCCGCGGAACAGCCCCGCGTCGTCCCCGATCTCCGGCTCTCGATTCCGACCTCGAAAGGCCAATAACGCTCCCGGGAGTACACCTGATATGTCCACCGCCAGCGTTCGCGACCGGGCCAAAGAGCGGGCCACCGCGATAACCGTCCTCCTCACCGTCGTCGGCTACGGCGCCGTGGGGGGCGTGTTCCTCGTTCCGGAGTTCCAAGCGCTGTTCCCGACGCTCACGCAGGAAACGGTCAATCTGCTTGCGCACGCCATCGCGGCCGTCAACACGGTCACCGTGATCTCCCTCTCGCTCGGCTGGTACTGGATCCGGAACGACGAGGTGAAAAAGCACGCGGCGGCGATGACGACGTCGTTCGTCCTCATCCTCCTGTTCCTCGGGATGTACCTCCCGAAGGTCGCCGGGGGCGGCACCAAGGAGTTCGTCCTCGACTCGTCGTACGCGTGGGTCCCGCTGTGGGACTGGGTGTACCCCGCGTACCTGATCATGCTCGCGATCCACATCATTCTCTCCGTGGTCTCGGTCCCCGTCGTCCTCTACGCGATCGTCCTCGGGCTCACCCACACAGAACAGGAGCTCCGGACGGAGACGCCACACCGGCGCGTCGGTCGGATCGCCGCGAGCGCGTGGATCCTCTCGCTCGCGCTCGGGGTCGTCACCTACCTCCTCTTGAACCACCTGTACGACTCGACGTTCGCGGCCGCCGAGGCCGCGACGGTCCTCCTGCCGGCCGTCCCGGTTTAACTCCTCCCCCTCGGCCCCGGCGTCTCGCCGGGGGATCCCGGCCGCCCCCGCCGCCACCGAAACGCTTGACCGGCGGCCGCGACACCCACACCCATGACCGACTGGATCGGCGAGACGTTCACGAGCGACGCGGGCTGGAACCACCTCCTCGACCTCGTCGACGTCGGCGACCGCATGGCCGGCTCGGCGGGCGAGCGCGAGGCGCTTGAGCTGACCCGCGACGCGTTCGCCGCGGCCGGCGCGCGGAACGCCGCGGTCGAGGAGTTCGAGATACAGGGCTGGGAGCGCGGCGACAGCGCGGTCCGCGAGGCCGCGACGGACGAGCCGGTCGCCGTCGGCCCGAACGCCTGTATCGCGCTACCGCGCAGCCCGAGCGCCGAGGTGACCGGGGAGTTCGTCGACCTCGGTCACGGCGTTCCAGCGGACTTCGAGGCCGACCTCGAGGGGAAGGTCGTGATGGTGTCGTCGGACACCCCCGACGCCGTCGACCGATTCATCCATCGCCGGGAGAAGTACTACCGCGCGGTCGACGCCGGCGCCGCCGCCTTCGTCTTCGCCAACCACGTCGAGGGGACCCTCCCGCCGACCGGGAGTGTCGGGACCGCGGAGGCGCCCGTGGGGGCGATCCCGGCGGTCGGCGTCTCGAAGGAGGCCGGCGCCCGGCTGGCGCGGCGACGCGAGGGCGACGACCTGACCGTCGCGGTCGACTGCGAGACGCCGACGGCGACGAGCGGCAACGCGGTCGCCGAACTCGGCCCCGACACCGACGAACACCTGCTCGTCTCCTCGCACGTCGACGCCCACGACATCGCGGAGGGCGCGATGGACAACGGGGCGGGGACGGCGACGATCGTCGAGGTCGCGCGGGCGCTCGCTGCGCGCGAGGGCGAGCTCGACGTGCGGGTCCGGTTCGCCGCGTTCGGCGCCGAGGAGGTCGGGCTCGTCGGCTCGTCCGTGGCCGCCGAGGCGGCCGACAGGGAGGCGGTCCGCGCGGTCGTCAACGTCGACAGCAACGTGTTCGGTCGGACGCTGCGGCTCGACCACCACGACTTCGACGCGCTGGCGGCGGCCGCCGACCGTGTGAGCGACCGCTTCGACCACCCGATCGCGACGGGGAGCGAGCTGGTCCCCCACAGCGACCACTGGCCGTTCGTGAAGCGGGGGATCCCCGGGTACATGGTCTCGGGCGAGACCGAGGGGCGCGGCCGCGGCTGGGGCCACACCCACGCCGACACGCTGGATAAGCTGGAGTCGCGAAACCTCCGCGAGCAGGCGATCCTCCTGACCGAGCTGGTCGTCGAGCTCGCCGAGGCGGACGCGTCGGTTCCCCGCCGCAACACCGACGAGATCGCGGCGGCGCTCGAAGCCGAGGGGAAGGCGACGGGGATGAAGCTCACCGGCGACTGGCCGTTCTGACGCGAGGCGAGCGAGAAAGCGGCGGTCCGCGGTTCGTCAGGCGACGACGAACTGGTTCCAGATCCCTTCGACGAGGAAGAACAGCGCGAAGTACGACGACCACACCAACACGACGAGCGAGGCGGCGATCGAGCTCTTCGGCGCCTCGATCGTCATGTCGTTCCGGGCCTCGACGTTGCGGGCCTCCAGCTCAAAGAAGTCGGCGACGAACATCGCGAGGACGAGCACGGAGAGGATCGTCCCTCTCACCGGCGAACCGAGGATGTAGACGAACGAGAGGAGGACAAGCCCGACGTTAGTGAACACGTGCGGCGTGTACGCCTCCACGCTGTCCGCCTCCTGTCCCTGTTCGACGTGCCGCCTGTGCGCGAGGTGCCGCGTGGCGAGGTTCGCGACTGTCATCACGAAGATCGCGTACGGCAGCGCCGGCCCGACGGCCGACAGCCAGCCGAGGGGAACGAGGAACTGCAGTGGGTCCATATCCACCACTTCCGTTCACGACGTATTAGAGTGTTTCCGATCGGCGCGCCCGCGGGGAGGGGCGGCGTCGCTGCGATCGGAACAAGCCGTCCGTCGCTGCGATCGGAACGAGCCGTCCGTCGCTGCGATCGGAACGAGCCGTCGCCGCCACCGGGGGAGGGATCACCCCTGCTCCGCCGTCGGAGCGAGGAGATCGACCGTCGTCGCGGCCTCGATCTTGACCGCGCGATGTGGCTCGACAGTCCCCCAGCGGTCCCCGTCAACGACCAGCGCGACCGACTCCTCCTCGCGCTCGACGGTGACCCCGAGGCGGCCGCTCGCGACCCACGTGTCGGGAGCGGTCGTGAACGGCGAGACGGGGACGACCGCGAGACCCGCCCCGGGCGATACCAGCGGCCCGCCGGCCGCCGCCGCATACCCCTCACTCCCGAGCGGCGTCGCGACCACGGCGCCGTCCGCGCGCACCGACGCCGACTCGCCGTCGGAGAACGCGATCTCGTACTCGGATATCCGGGCCGGCGCCGCCGTCACGAACGCGACGTCGGCGGCCGCGAACCGGCGGCGACTATCCGGCCGTTCGACCGCGACGACCGGATGAGCGACGCGGGAGAACACGTCGAACTCGGGAGCCGGCCCGTCGACGACGAGGTCGGTCACGAGACTCGGGTCGACCGCGTGACGGCCCGTTCCGACCGGGAGGATCGGGTGGCCGCGCGTGTCCGTACTCGCGGCCGCGCGCATCGCCTCGCGGAGCGCGGCCTCGCCGACGGCGACGACCACGTCTGCCTCGGCGCGGTCGACGAGCGGGGCGCCCGCGTCGGTCGCCGCCGATCGGATCGCCGCCGCCGGGTCGCCCTCGCCGAGAACCGCGAAGGGGCGCGTCGGCTCACTCATGGCCGTGGGTGGGACGAGCGGCGGTGAAAATCCCTCGGTTCGCCGGCGGTCGCCGTCGCGTCGCCGGTGAACGGCGCGAGGAAGAGCGGAGAAACGAGACGAGCGTTTCGCGTTCAGTTCGCGGCGGCGTCTTCGTCGCCGCCGTTGAGAGCGTCACGAAGCTGGCGGCTGGCCGGGATGAGCACCCAGAACGTCGCCGCACCGAGCACCATCAGCCAGAAGAACATGTCGCCCGCGAACACGCCGATCTCGCCGTACGCCGTGTTCACGCCCTCCGCCGGGTTCACGAGCTGCGACACCTGGTAGTACGACGGCGTCCGGTACCAGCCGCCGAAGGTGATCCAGCCGAGACCGCCGATCGCGAACAGGGCGAAGCCCTTCATGAACTCGTCTGCCATTATCTCATGTTTCGCTGGGGTCGTCTTGAGACTTTCCCATCCCCTGTCCGCGGAACCGGGTCCCGAGCACGTACACGGCGGTTCCGAGGATAATGAATCCCACGCCCGTGATCGCCAGTATCGCCACCAGCACGTCTTCCGGGGGCAGGAGTCCGGCGTTGTCGAGCAGATAGACGATGGTCGTCCGGACGAAGCTGATCTGGAGCGTCGCGGCGTCGATGAGGGTGAACCCGACGAAGTAGGTGACGACCGCGGCGAGCGTCGAGAAGACGGTGACGGCCTTGTACAGCCGGAACGGGACGACGATCTCTCGGCCGCTCGGGCCCTCTCGCGGGCCCGTCGGCTCGGTGCGGGGCTCGGCGTCGTCGTCGGCCGCGATCGGATCGCCGGTCTCGTCGAACGCCTGCGAGGAGTCGCCGTCTGTTGAGGATGACATGGGTGATACGGAGCGTCTGAACGGCTGGACCGGACCGCGACCGCGCGTCGGTCACGGGGGCGAAGCGGGCGGGGCTCGACCGGTTACTTCGGCGGGCGGAGCATGAAGTACCGGCGGTTGAGGTCGTACATGTACCCCTCGCGCATCGTCTTCAACACCGCGTAGGTGATGATGCCGGCGACGACGGGGAGCATGAACACGAGCGAGAACAGCAGCTCGAGCGGGACGGGGAAGAAGTTCTGGATGGCGAGCACCGCCAGCGTGATCGCCAGCACGACGCCGGTCATCCCGAGCGCCGCCCAGCCCGGCTCCTCGACGGGACGCCGCGCGTTCCCCTTGTTGAGGAAGGGGACGAGCGTGATGACGCCGAAGATGGCGCCGTGGGCCACGAGCCCGTACAGCTCGTTGGACATGACGATGTTGCCGCCCAACACCGCGAGTTCGGGGTTGATCGGGCTGAGTTTCAGCAGTCCGAACGACCAGTAGAGGTACCAGTCGGGCAGGATGATCGCCGGCGTCGATCCGGGGTTCGCCGGGTCCCCGAAGTGCCCCGGAAGGATCGACGCCACGAGCAGCATGATCCCGAGGAAGAACGACGTGATAGCGAGGTTCCGGATCGTCTCGTGGGGCCACGTCGGGAAGCCGAGCACGTCGCGCTCGACGTACGTGGACTCCGCGCGGAGGTCCTCGTCCTCGCGGCGGGACCGCTCGAAGTACTGGTAGGTGAGCTGTGCGAGCCCCTGGCTGCGCTCCTTGCGCTCCGACCAGGTCGGCGTCTCGTCGTCTGGCGGGACGGTCGCCGGGGGGCCGCCGTCGGTCCGCGCCTCGTCGTCGGTGCCTCCGTCCGTCATGGGAGTGGTGTCGTCGGTCATTGGATTAGTGCGGTTCCGCGATGCCCTGCACCCAGACGATGCCCACGTGGACCGCGATGAGCGCGGTGACCACGAACGGCAGCACGAACACGTGCAGGATGTACATTCTCACGAGCGTCGCCTGTCCGAGGGTGAAGCCGCCGAACAGCAACTGGGCCGCCCACTCGCCCACGATCGGGGTCGCGAGCGCCAGTTCGACGCCGATCTGCGCCGCCCAGAAGGACAGCTGTTTCCACGGGAGGACGTACCCGGAGAAGCCGAACAGCAGCGTCAGGGCGATGAGCACGACGCCGAGGATCCAGTTGACCTCGCGCGGCTCCTTGTACGCGCCGGTGAAGTAGACGCGCAGCATGTGGAGGAACACCGCCGCCACCATGAACTGCGCCGCCCAGCGGTGGATCGCCCGGAGCATGAACCCGAACTGGACGTCCGTCATGATCATCACCATCGAGTCGTACGCCGCCGTCGGGTCGCCCTGCGCCGCCGCACCGGCGGTCGACGGTGCGTAATAGAACCCGAGCAGCGCGCCGGAGACCGCCGCGAGCAGGTATGCGATGATAGAGAGGGACCCGAGCGAGTACAGCGGGTACCAGTACCAGAACTTGTTGTCGAGGTCGTACTGCTCGGTGTGGCTCTTCGGCATCTGGAGGTTCGCGCGGTAGTACATCGTCTCCAGCAGTTCGAGGTAGTCGACGATGCGAAGCCGCTTGTCCAGCCAGATGAGCGTGGTCAGGAACGCCGTCTCGATGGCCGTGAGGTCCTGACTCTTGAGCCACGCGTTGTGGTCCATGTCGTCTTGTTTTTTCAGACTCATTGTCGAATCACTTCTTGTAGTACGGGTACACAGCCCGTTTCAGCGTGTCCGCCAGCCCGCCGGTGTCGATGCTTTTGCCGTCCTTGTCCTCCTCGCGGACGTACAGGTCCTCCCACTTGCGACGGCGTTTCTTCACGATCATCACGTCCGGAAGGAACTCTTTCCGGTACAGGAGTAGGATGAACGCGAGATCAATAAAGATGAGGGCGAGAAGCGCCCCGACGAACATGTTGCCGGCCTCCGTCGACGCCCACGCGGACATCAGCCCGTAGGTGAAAAGCGCGACGAACACGACCTCGATGACGGTGAGGAGGACGATCGCGATCGCGGCGGCGGTGCTCTCACGGGCTGGTTCGTACCGGTGAATGTCGCCGTACGAGGAGTTGCCGGAGCTCATCTCGCACCCCCGTGACCCGTGTGGGCGGACTCGCCGTACTTGAGCATGTAGAACGTGAACACGAACGTCAGCCCGATGCCGAGGATCGCGGAGATACCGACCCAGTGGGCGTGGAGCGGAACGCCGACCTTGGCGATGTCCTCGGGCCACCCGGTGTTCGCGCCGCCGCCGACCTCGACGGTCGCGACGTCCTCGCCGACGGCGATGCCGCCGTGCATGCCGACCGCGGTGTGGGGCACGCAGTGGTAGTGGGTGATCCCGGCGTCCTCGCTCGACGTCTCGTACTCGTAGGTGTACCCCTCCTCGCCGACGGGGTCACCGCTGTCGAAGCTGGCCGGGCCGCCGCCATCGACCGCCTGGACGTTGTGGTCGCCGCCGTTGCCCGTCCACTCCCAGGTGATCGTCGTTCCCTCGTCGACCCACACGAGGGTCGGGTCGAACGCGAGGCCGTTGCTGCCGGCCCCGACCGAGATGGTCACCGAGTCTTGGCCGCGGGCGTCGGTGTACGAGCCCACGTTTCCGCTGGCCGCCCCGCTCGGCCAATCGGGCTGTACCTCCTGTGCAGCCGCCGTTCCGGTCGCCCCGGCGGAGGCCGCGACGGCGGCGGTCGCGCCGCCGGCCGTCCGCACGAAGTCCCGCCTTTTCATACAGTTTCACTCAGGACGGGGTGCGCTTAAACCCACCGACTGATACCGCCGACGCGGAGGTGTCTGTAGGGCCTGAGACCGTCGAAATCGGCGGATTACTCGTCTCGGTCGGGGTCGGTCGTAGCGCCGTCCTCGCCGGTCACGACGCCGTCCTCAACCGGGACGAACTCGGGCCGCTCCTTCGCCTCGCGGAGCGCTCGCAGACGGTCGCGGTACTCCTCCGATCGGAACCGGTCCGAGAGCCGCGCGTTCGCCACCATCGCGAACAGGAACACCCCGACGAGCAGGAACACGATGCCCATCGCCGGCGCGACGATCGTGTCGAGGTCCGTTGCGGCGGTCGCGACGAGGAGCGCCACGCCGGCGAGCACCTGAATCCCGGCGACCGCCTGTATCACGAGGTTGCCGAACTCGCCCGAACCCTCCGGAACGCTGTCGGGGTGCGGGAGCGACCAGTCCTCCGGCGGCTCGGGCACCTCGTACGAGTCCATCGCCGCCAAGGCGACGACCGGTTCGATGTCCCGAAGCACGGTTCCCTCGCCGCGTACCTCGCCCGTGGGGCGGATGATCGCGTATCCCTCGTCGGAGTAGACGAGGATGCGCTCCTCGCCGTCCTCGCGGACGCGCTCTAAAACGCCGAACACGTCGCGGGTCGCGATCCGGGACTTCAACTCGGCGTCGACCCGGTCGAGGAGCCGGTCGCCGGTGATCCACGTGTCGGGGTCGAAGGCGGCGTCCCACTCCTCGGCGCTCATCTGGGCCATGTCCGACGGGCCGAAGTCGTCGAAGTCGTACTCGGACTCGACGCGCTCGCGGAGGGCCTCGATGTCGTCCTCGTCTCCGGGAGCGCCGTCGGCGTCGGTCGACGCGGGCTCCGCTTCCGGAGTCCCGTCGGTCGCCCGGGATCCGTCTTCCGCGGGCTCCGTGTCGGGGGCTTCCGGGTCGTCGGGCGGGTCGGCCGACTCCTCCGACGGCGACTCCGGCTCCGACCGCGTCGAGGTGTCCTCCATCGCCCCGGGGTACGTGCTCCTGACGCTAACTGTTTTCGTCCGCGCCCCGACGGCGAGAGGGCGGGACCGCGGGCGCCCGACGCGGATCGGGGGGCTTTACGCGCCGGAGCACGTATCGACGGTATGGTCGACGAGTCGGTCATCGCGGCCCTCGCCGGGATGTCCGTGACGACGAGTCTCCCGTTCCTCCTGTACGGCGCCTGGATCATGATCGACGCAGAGACCGTGTCGTGGAACGTGCTGATGCGCCACCTGCGGTACATCGTCGTCGGACTGGTGCTCACGACGGTCCCGATAGCCGGGTGGATGGTCCCGCGCGTCCTCGACCAAGTGAGCGGCATGGCGATCCTCCACGCGTTCTTCGGCGTTCAGGCGTACGCCCTGTTGGCGTTCGCGCTCACCGGGATCGTGCGGATCTTCCAGGCGAAGCGGAACGCCGACGCCTACGAGGACCCCAGCGTGGACATCGACGAGCTCCACGAGGACATGAGCCACTGGCGGAAGCGGCTCCGCGCCGGCGTCGCCGGCTTCATGCTCCTGTGGTTGTGCGCGTGGGTGACCGGACTCTACCGGCTCGTCACGCTCCACTTCGGCTCGCTGTTCTGACGGCGGCGGCGCGAACGGTCGGCGTCGAGAGGCGTTCCCCCGACCGACAGCTTCAATCCGGGTTTGTCCCTAACGATGGTATCGTGGCAGTCACCTTCGATCTCTTCGGGACCCTCGTCGACGTCGAGTACCCGTCCGACCCGGCGGAAACGGTCGCGCGCGAACTGGAGTCCCGCGGCGTAACGGTCCCCGACGACTGGCACGTCGCGTACGGCGAGCAGCACGTCGAGGCGCCGGCCGGCGCGGAGGTCCCTCTCCCCGCACACGTCGCTCGGGCGCTGGACTCCCGCGGCGTCGACGCGGAGCAGAACGTCGCCAGGCACGCCGTGATCGCGGCGTTCGACCCGGACGTGACCCGGCGCGACGGCGCGCTCGACGCGGTCCGGGGCGCGGCCGACCGGGGCCCGGTGGGGCTGCTCTCGAACTGCGCCGTCCCCGAGCTCGTCCCGCGGACGCTGATCCGGGCCGGGCTCCGGGGCGAGTTCGACGCGGTCACGACGAGCGTCGGCTGCGGCTGGCGGAAGCCGCACCCCTCCGCGTTCGAGGCCGCGGCGGAGGCGCTCGGAACGGCCACCACCGGCCTCGTCCACGTCGGCGACGACCCGGAGACCGACGGCGGGATCGTCGCCGCCGGCGGCCGCTTCGTCGACGTGACGGAGACGCCGCTGTCCGAGGTCGTCGCGGAGTTGGAAGCGGAGCCGTAGGGGCGTTCGGTGGACGGCGGGAGCCGCGGAGTCAGTCGAACCCGCGGTCCGCGAGCCGCGCGCGCCACGCCTCGTCGGCCCGTCCCTCGGCGACCAGCTTCTCGACGTGCGCGGCGACCGTCGCCAGCGCGAGGTCCCGCACGCCGGAGAGGTCCTTCTCGTAGGCGCCGTCGACGACCGCGTCGAGGTCCGACGCGCCGCCGTCGAGCGCGGCGATCACGTCTCGCTCGCGGTCCAGCCTGTGATCTATCAGCCGCTCGCAGGCCGCCGGCGGGTCGTCTATCGGCGGGCCGTGTCCGGGGAGGAGTCGGTCGTAGCCGGCGTCGCGCACGCGTTCGAGGCTCGCGAGGTAGGCGGCGAGGTCGCCCTCGGGCGCGGCGACCGCGACGCTCCCCTCGGCGACGGCGAGGTCGCCGCAACACAGCACCGACCGCCCCGACTCGGTCCCCGGACCGCCGGCCGCGAACGCGAGGTGGTCCGGCGCGTGTCCCGGCGTGTCGACCGCGCGGACCGCGGTGTCGGCGACCGTCTCGCCCGGCGCGACCGTCTCGTCCGGCTCGACCCCGGCGGCCGCGGCGAACCGGTCCGCGTGGTCATCGCGGGCGACGACCGTCGCGTCCGTCAGGGCGGCGTAGTCAGCGACCGCGCCGACGTGGTCCGGGTGGGCGTGGGTGACGGCGATCGCTTCGACGGACGGGGCGTCCGCGTCTACCGATCCGCGCTCCGCGAGCGCCGCGTCGAGCGCGTCGGTCCGGGCGGCGGGGTCGGCGAGGAGGCCGTCCAACAGGTACGCGTTCGTGGTCCCGCCCGGCGCGCGCGTGTCGACGGGGACTTCGACCCGGGTAACCGCGGGACCTTCGAGGCGGTCGGGGTCTTCGGGATCGTCGACCGACATCGCTCAGTCCCCGCGACCGAGCGACGACCGCGCGGCCGGACCGGGGCCGGAGCCGGGACGCTCGCGACCGGGGATCGGCACGTCGGTGTCGCCGGCGACCGCGTACGCCCCGAGGTCGGCGACCCCGGCGTCGACCGCTTCGACCGAGTCGTAGTGGCGGCCGACGACGATGTCACCAGCCGTGCTCCGGTTGATCCCGGGGATCGCGGTGAGCTCGTCCATCGAGGCCACGTTGACATCGAGCGGGTACGGGACGCCGGTGACGGAGCGGTAGCCGTGGTCCGTGATCGCCACGTCGATGCTCGTTCCGAGCTCGCGCTCGCCCGGCACCGCGACGAGGAGCGCGTACGTGCCGAGCTGGCGCCCGAACGTCTTGCCGTCCTGGTGGTACTCCAGGTACACGTCCGGGAGGACGGTTCCCGGCGGCACAACGCGGTCGAGCATCGGGTTGTCGATGGTCTCGCGCACCTCGCGCTTGTACGCCTGGAACTGGTCTTTGTGCTCCTGTGCGACTTCGGCCCCCGTCTCGGCCATCTCTGTGCCCGCGAACGCCATCACCTGCCGGATGTTGATCCGGCGGAGCATCAGCCCCTCGTCGTACACCGTCTGGAGGAAGCGCTTGTTGTGCTCGTACGTCTCCGGGCGCTCGCCGGTCAGCCCGTGGACGAGGTTGATCCCGGGGAGGAGCTTCGGCAGCCGCGGCGAGGCGTCCGGTCCGGTTGAGGGACCGGTGACGCGGGCCGGGTCGCCGGGCGTCGTCTCGGGGGCGTCGCCCGGGCGCCAGCCGCCCTCCTCGTTGACGACGCGGACGGCCTCCAAGCACTCCTCGGCGGTGACGAGGAGGTTGTTCTCCTCCTGAACGACCGGGTCAGCCGATTCGAGCCCGAACGCGGCCGTGTCGCCGGGCGTGTTGTGCTCGGCGATGACGCGGATCGCCTCGCGGGACGCATCCGGGTAGTCCGTGATCGTCACGGGGTTCATGTTGTCGAGGTGGAGCGTCCGGAGGTCGGGCGCGACCTCGCGGATCCCGCCGTACAGCTCCCGGAGCGCGTCGGGGTTCGGCGCCTCGCCGTCGCCGCCGAACGCGAGGATGTCGGCCTGCCGTCCGAGCCGGAAGTGCCGCACGCCGCGGTCCGAGAGCGCGTCGACCTCGTCGACGACCGACCGCGCCGCGCGGAACGCCGGGTCGCCGTACAGCGGCTCCGTACAGAACGAGCAGCGGTAGGCGCACCCGCGGGAGGTCTCCATCTCGCAGATGAGGTAGTCGGGGTGGTTCGGGTGCTGCTCGACGACGAACGCCCCCTGCTGGGCCCAGCGGTCGACCTCCCCGTTCGTGCGCATCCGGTTGCCGTACCCTTCCAGCCCCTCGCGGACGAGGTCGTGGGCCGCGGCCTCCACGTCGCCCATCGCGACGAAGTCGTAGTCGAGGTCGTCGCGTCGGGTCTCCTGCGCGCCGGCGTTCTCCTCGCCGACGCCGAAGCGCACCGGGCCGCCGAGCAGCGTCACGCCGTCGGCGGTCCAGCCGAGCTCTCGCACCTCGTCCGGCTCCGCGGGGGTGCCGCCGACGTACTTCCCGGGCACCGTCATCCCGCCGACGTAGATCATGAGGTCGGCGTCGGCGACGTCGGCGTGCTTGCTCCGGTCCTCGCGGAGCTCGTCGATCGTGTGATAGGTGATCGCCGACTCGGGGACGCCGGCGTCGACGAGCGCCCCGGCGGTGTATCGGGGGTACGTCGAGAGGTACGGCGGGACGCCGAAGTGGGCCGGCTCGTCGACGTACCCGTCGACGATGGTGACGGAGAGGTCGTTCGGGTCGGCCGGGAGCGACCCCCGAGCCGACGCGGGCGAATCGGTCATGTTACCGTCCGTACTCGACCGAGACGGGAAAAGCGTGCGGAACGCCCGAGCCGCGCCGGATTACTTATGCCGGAACGCGCGGAAACCCCGACCATGCCCTCCGAAACGCCCCCGAACGGTGAGACGACCTCCGGCGACGGCGCGCCAGCGCGCGCCGACGGGTCCGCTCGCTGGCAGCGAGTCGGAAACTACGTCTCGTTCGCCGCGCTCTGCGCGCTCGCCGCGATACAGTTTCTCGGCACCAATCCCAGACCGTGGGGACTCGCCGCCGGCTGGGCCGCGGCGACCGCAGTCGCCGTCGGCCCGATCGCGTGGCTCGCCCGCGACCGCCTCTCGCCGGATCGCTACGAGACGCTGACCTACGTCGCCTTCGGCGCCGCGATCCTCGCGATCTCCGTCGGGCTGGGAGTCGCGCTTGCGTTCGAAATCCCGTTTCGCCCGTACGGTCCCGGCTTCCTCGCCGGCACGGCGTTGGGTATCGCAGTCGTCGCTGTCGCCGAGCGAACCGTCGTGCCGGACCGGATGCGCGGTGCGGGGGTCTGAGCGCCGCATCGCGCGGTTCGCACCCCCGGCTCGCCGCCGCCACGCCGTTTAAGCCGCCGCCGATACTACGTCCGCGTATGCCATCGACGATGGAGGTCAAGTGCGTCAGCGACGACTGCGAGCTCGACATGTTCGAGAACCACTACACGTACGACGTGCCCGACGACCACGCGGTCGAGGACCTCTCGTGTCCGTACTGCGGCGGGAGCGACCTCGTCGAAATCGAGGTGTGAGCGGTGGACGGACTCGTCGAAAGCGGTCGCTCCGCGCTCCGTAACGCCCTCGAACGCGTCGGCCGCGGCTGGGGTCGCGTCCAGGAGCGCCGCCCGCTCTCGCACGACCTCCTCGAGAGCGACGACGCGTACCTCGTGGTCTTCGACGCCCCCGGCGTGCGCGGCGAGGACGTCGACGTCACCTTCCTCGACCGCACCGTCGAGGTCTCGCTCGAACGCTTCCGCGACTTCTACGACGGCTACGACCTCGTGTTCCCGGGCCGCGGCGTCTCGCTGTCCGGCAGCGTCGACCTCCCCCGCGACGCCAACGTGACGCCCGAGGGCGCGAACGCGACGCTCACGCGCAACGGGACGCTCCACGTCGAGATCCCCAAACGCGGCGGATCGAGCGACGTCGACGTCGTCGAAGAAGACGACTGACCCCCGGCTTCGGCTCTGCGGCCGCTGCTATTCCTCCTCCGTCCGGTTCGACAGCGACATGCCCTCGACGATATCGAACGCCTCGTCGCCGTCGAACCGATCCGAACCGAACCGCGTCGGGTCGAACGCGCCGATCCACGGCGATTCCGGCCCGTCGAAGGCGGCGCCCGCGAGCGACGCGAGCACGCCCTCGGCCACCACTTCGCCGACGGCCGGCGCGCGCATGAACCCGTGGCCCTGCCAGCCGGCGGCGACGAAGAGCGTCGGATCGCCCGCCTCCGAGTCGACCGGGCCGACGAGCGGGTCGCCGTCCGGCGTCGCGGTACAGAGTCCGGCCCATGCCCGGGCGTCGTCGATCCCGCGGTCGACCCGTTCGCCGCGGTCGGGTCCCTCGCCCCCGTCGAGGCGGTCCCCGCGGGCGAGGCGCTCGTCGAGGGCGCCGGCGAGGTCCTCGCGGAACCAGTCGTCGGCCTCGCGGCGGTAGTCGTCGGGGTCGGCCGGGACCGGCTCAGTCCCGTCGCCCGCGAGCAGGCCGTCGGGGTGCGGGCGGAGGTACGCGTCCGCGGTGGCGTCGTAGACCATCGGCCCGTCGTAGTCAGTTTGGGTCACGAGCGCCTGGACCCGGTAGGGGACGACCGGGACGGAGACGCCCGCGTCCGCGAGGAGCGATCGAGCGTGTGCCCCGGCGGCGACGACGACGGCATCGAAGGCGCGCGTCTCGGCCGCCGAATCGCCGTCGGCTCCGTCGTCACCGACTCGGATGTGTCGTTTCGCGCCGGGCCGCGGCCCGAGCGCGACGGCGGTGTTCGTCTCGATCGCGACCCCCTCGCGACCGGCCCGGTCGCCGAGCGCGCGGACGTAGCTCGACGGGTCGGTCCAGCCGGCCCCCTCGGCGACCGCCGCGACGGCGAGGTCGTCGGTGCGGAGCGGCGGGAACCGTTCGCCGAGCGCGTCGGGGTCGACGAGCGAGACGTCGCGGCCGTGGCCGCGCATGCGATCGACCATCCCGGGGACGGCGTCGGCGTCGGGGTCGCCCTCGCGCACCGCGATCACGTACGGGCAGGGCGAAAACGAGAAGCCGGGCAGCGACCGGTCGAGTACTCGGAAGCGCTCGATCGACCGGGCGCCGACCGCGGCGTCGACGTCCTCGGCGTAGGCGTCGTAGAGGAGGCCAGCCGCGCGCCCGGAGCTCTCGGCCGCGAGCTCCCCGCGCTCGTAGAGGGTCACGTCGGCGCCGCGCGCCGCGAGGTCGTGCGCGGTCGTGACACCGACCGCGCCGCCGCCGACGACGGCGACCGTCGGCGCTACCTCGTCTGGGTCGGTCATGCGTCAGGACACGCGAGCGACGAGGAAAAGCCACCGGGACGGCGAGAGGACAGATCGACTGCGGCGGCGCGTGCCTGCGAGCGGCCGGAGCGAAGCGGCGGCCGCGAGGGGCACGCGCGAGGGAGCGGTGAGCGCTCGGAGAGCGCGAACCGCGAGGCTGGGGAGGGGTGAGGCTGCGATGCGGTTGCGGTGCGGTTGCGGTAGGTGGGACTCGAAGTGGCAGTCGCGAGGCGAACGCGGGCGACGTAAGCACCGCAACGAGAGAGCGAACGGAGTGAGCGACCGAGCGAGGAGCGCAGCGGGCGTGCGTTCGCCTCGCGGCTGGGGCTTCGGAGGAGTTCGCCGTCGATCCACCGCCTCTCGGTCGTGAATGGGAAGATCGTGATATGAATCTACACACCACATACAGCGGGTGACACGCGTGTCCCCGGCCACGTTATACGCGTCGAAGCCCACGCGTGTAGTATGAACCAGCTCGTGAACGGCGAGTGGCGCACAGACACCTACGAGACGACCGACGAGGAGGGCGCGTTCCAGCGCGGCGAGACGACGTTCCGGAACTGGATCGCGGGCAGCGACGTGCCGGACCACGTCGACGCGGAGCCGGACGAGCGCTTCCAGCCGGAGGCCGGTCGCTATCACCTGTACGTGTCGTACGCGTGCCCGTGGGCGCACCGCACGCTACTCGCGCGGTCGCTGTTGGGGCTCGAAGACGCGATCGGCGTCTCGGTCGTCGACCCGTACCGCGGCGAGGACGGCTGGCAGTTCACCCCCGAGAAGGACGGCTGTACGCCCGACCGTCTCCACGACAGCGACTACCTGCGCGAGCTGTACGTCGCGGCCGACCCGGACGCCACGTGTCGGGTGACCGTGCCCGTGCTGTGGGACACCAAAGAGGAGACCGTCGTCAACAACGAGTCGCGGGAGATCCTCCGGATGCTCTCGACCGCGTTCGCGGACCTCGGAAACGACGTTTCGCTGCTCCCCGACGAAGACGACGACGCGACCGTCGCCGAGGTCGACGAGGTGATCACGGACATCTACGAGCCGATCAACAACGGCGTCTACCGCGCGGGCTTCGCCACCTCGCAGGCGGCCTACGACGACGCGATCGACGACCTGTTCGGCGCGCTCGACCGCTACGACGACCGGCTCGTGGACCGGCGCTACCTCGTCGGCGATTCGCTCACCGAGGCGGACATCTGTATGTTCACCACGTTGGTCCGCTTCGATCAGGTGTACCACACCCACTTCATGTGTAACCAGCAGTTCATCCACCAGTACGACAACCTCTGGCCGTACCTGCGCGACCTCTACCAGACGCCGGGCGTCGCCGAAACGGTGAACATGGACCACATCAAGGAGCACTACTACACCACCCACCCCGACGTGACCCCGACGCGCATCATCGCGCGCGGCCCTGACCTCGACTTCGAGGCCGACCACGACCGCGACCGGCTCACGGGCGCGCCGCCGGCGCCGACGGCGGACGACTGAGCGAGAGCGGTTCCGGGCGGCTCCGCCTGTTACCGGATACATCTGGTTCTTTGACCGGGTGAATCCGGCCCCGTTACCAGACGACTCGCCCCGGAGCGACGCCGTCGGTCAACGGGGCGGCCGAGAATGAGGAGACGACGAGAACGAAGGGAGAACCGAGAACGGTCCGCGTGGAGGCCGGGCTACCCTTCCATGCCGCCGAACGACAGGCCGTCTTCGACGGAGCGCTGCGCCGCGAAGTAGACGATCGCGACCGGCAACGCGAACAGGTTCGCGAACGCCGCGAACCGAGTCCACGGCGTCGAGAACCGGCCCTCGGTCGCGATGTTGTACAGTTCGACCGAGAGCGGGTAGTTCTCCGGGCGCAGCAGGGTCTGCGCGATGATGAACTCGTTCCACCCGGCGAGCCAGACGAAGATGAGCACGACCGCGAGTCCCGGCTTCGTCAGCGGGAGGATCACCTCCCGGATCGTCTCCAAGAAGCTCGCGCCGTCGACCATCGCCGCCTCCTCGTAGGAGACGGGGATGTTGTCCATATACGTCTTCAGCAGCCACGTGTTGAACGGGATCGCGGACGCCGCGTAGAACAACCCGAGGATGAACAGGTTGTTCGTGAGCCCGTAGGAGCTGAACAGCGAGTACAGCGCCACGAGCGTCGCGATCGACAGCCCGGCGCCGATCTGCGTGAACAGCACGTAGCCGTAGAGGATGCGCTTGCGCCCCACGAACTGTCGGCGCGAGAACGCGTACGCCGCCGGGACGATCATGCCGAACCCGGCCGCGAGCGTTACGCTGACGATGTAGAGGCTGTTGAACACCGCGCCCGGACCGGTGTCGGTCCCGGCCCACCGGAAGCTGACCAGCCCGCCGCTCCCGCCGAGGACGAGCTGGGGGTACCCCCAGTCGCCGTCGACGAAGAAGAAGTCGGACTCGAAGATCACCCACCGGTACGCGCCGAGGTTGTACGTCGACGGGTCCGGGAAGATGCCGCTCGTGTTGAACAGCCGCGAGCCCTCCGCGAGCGACGCGGTCGTGATCCAGAACAGCGGGAACAGCAGCACGAGCACCATCGCGAGCCCGAACAACGTCATCAGGACGCTCTTCGTCACGTCCCACGAGCTGCGCTTCCCCGTGCGGACGTCGTAGATCGCGCGCCGGATCATCACGGAGAACCGCTTCGGTGCGGTCGCAAACGCGACCAGCTTCGAGCGGACCAGCGCGACCGCGGAACCGACAAGCGCGACCGCGGACTCGAGGGGGCTCATTCGTCACCCACCCCCTCGGCGAGGCCGCCGTAGCGCACGGCCACGTACATGAACATGCCGACGAACGCGATCCCGACGATCAGGATGGCCGCCGACAGGCCGAACTGGTTGAACGTGATCGCCTCGCGGTAGCCGTACACGATGATCAGCTCGTTCTGTCTCGACGGCCCGCCCTGATTGAACACCCACGGGATCAGGAACTGCTGGAACGAGGTCGCGGCCGTGAGGATCGACGCGAACAGCACCGGTCCCTTGATCGCGGGCAGCGTCACGGTGCGGAACCGCTGGAGCGCCCCCGCGCCGTCGACCATCGCGGCCTCGTGGAGCGACCGGGGCACGTCCTGTAAGGCGCTCACGATGATGATCACCATGAACGGGTACGCCAGCCACACCTCCGTGGTGACGTACGCGAAGAACGCCTCCCAGCGGCCGCTCAGGAAGCCGATCGGCACGTCGAACAGCAGGGCCTGTGGCGCCGACAGCGACGACATGAGCTCGTTGTATCGCCCCAGTATCGTGTTGAACACGCCGTATCGCGCGTCGCTGAACATTCCGCGCCAGACGGTGATCGTGAAGATGCCGGGGAACCCCAGCGGGACGATCACCGCCGCGCGCATGTAGCGCTTCCCGGCGACGCGCACGTGGTTGAGCAGCAGCGCGATCCCCACGGCGAGGAACACCTTGATCACGAGCGAGACGGCGACGAACAGCCACGTCGTCGTCATCGAGGTCCAGAACTGCGAGTCGCCGATCAGCTGGGCGTAGTTCGCCAGCCCGATCAGGTCGGCGCCCCCACCGATCACGGACCCCGCGAACGTCGCGTCGGTCAGCGAGATGTAGAAGAGGTAGAAGATCGGGTACAGCATGAAACTCGAGAAGAGCAGCACGCCGGGCGCGACGAGGAGCAGCCCCCAGTCGCGACTGGAGAACGGCAGCGCCGATCGGAGACGCGCCAGCCCGCTCACGCCGGTTCCAGGTTGCGAAGAGGCCATCGCTCCGAGGGGTGCCTACAGCGCCTCCCGGATCTCGGAGGCGGCCTGGTCGAGCGCGGCGTCGCTGTCCTGCTCGTCGTTGAAGACGCGCTCTAACGCCTCCGTCACGGGCGTCCAGACGCTGTCCATGTCCGGGTGCGTCGGGATGGGGACGCCGTGGTCGACCTGCTGGGCGAACGCCTGGACCTCGCTGGAGAGGTCGTCGTTGCCCACGACGTCGGCCAGCACGGGGATGTACCCCTGCTCTTCGGCGTTGGTCTGGATGATATCCTCGTTCGTGGTGTACCACTCGGCGAGTCCGGTCGCCGCGTCGACCGTGGACTGGTCGGCGTCGGCAAGCATCGAGCTGAAGTAGAACAACTGGATGCCCGAGTACGAGCGCGGGTGGTTCCCGTCGACGGTCGGCAGCGTCGTAACGCCGAGGTTCTCGACCTCGCCGCTGAGGTTGCCGAGCTCCCACGGTCCGTTGATCGCGAACGGCGCGAGTCCGTCGGCGAACGCGACGATCTGCGACTCGTAGCCGGGGTCGGCCGGCACGTAGTCGGACAGCGTTTCGAGGGCGTCCATGCCCCGCTTACACGCGTCGCTGTCGACGCCGACTTCGAGGTTCCCCTCGTCGAAGATGTTCCCGCCGTACGCCTGGATGAACCCGCTGACGAAGTAGGGGTTCGTCACGGGGTACGAGAGGCCGTACTCCCCGTTCTCCGGGTCGTGGTACTCCTCCATGATCGAGACCATCTCCTCCATGGTCTCCGGCGGCTCGTCGACCATGTCCTCGTTGTAGAACAGCGCGACGGTCTCGGAGGCGAACGGGAGCCCGTAGAGGCCGTCGTTGAACTGCGCCGCCTCCCGCGCCGCCTGCGTGTAGCTGTCGAGCGAGACGTCGACGTCGTCGCTCGCGTCGTAGAGGAACGGGGGGTCCTCGCGGACCGCGAACCGGCCGACCCAGTCGTGAGCCCAGATCCACGAGTCGGGACCGTCGCCGGCCGGGATCGCGGTTTCGAGCTGCTGGTCGAGCTCGCCGCCGGGCGCCTCCTTGTTGATGGTGTTGCCCGTATCCGACTCGTACTGGTCGATGTAGTCGGTCAGCGCCTCGTCCTCCGCGTCGGCCAGGTCGGCCCACAGCCGCGCGGAGCCGGTGGTGCCGCCGTCGGAGCCGTCGCTGCCGTCCGATCCGTCCCCGCCGTCGGAGCCGTCCCCGCCGTCGCCGCCGGTGCTGATACAGCCCGCGAGCGCCGCGAGCGCAGTCGATCCCCCCACCGCCTTGAGCAGCGTTCTACGTTTCTCGTTCATGTGACTAGAACAAATGATGAATTATATTTTCATACATTTAGTGTTTGGGGTACGTCCCGATCGATCCGGATCGATCTGCGTCGAGTTCAGGACTCGACGATCGACTGGACCGACGCGAAAAGCCGATATTTGAGAAGAGATCCTTCACCATATATCAAGAAAACAGCAAAGAACTCATATGCCAGCGGACCCGCCATCAGGGAAATGGCACGCGTCACGCTCGATACGCTCCGAAAGGAGTTCGACCGGGGAACCATCGTCGCCGTCGACGACCTCGATCTGGAGATCGACGACGGGGAGTTCGTGACCGTTGTCGGACCGTCGGGCTGTGGGAAGACCACCACACTGCGAATGGTGGCGGGCCTCGAAGAGCCGACGTCCGGAACCGTCCACTTCGACGACGAAGACGTGACCGACATCCACGCGAAGGAGCGCCCGGTCGCGATGGTGTTCCAGAACTACGCGCTGTACCCCCACAAGACGGTCCGCGAGAACATGGCGTTCGGGCTCAAGATGAGCACGGAGATGACCACGGAGGAGCGCCACGAGCGCGTCCGCGAGATGGCGGAGATGATGGGCATCGAGAACCTCCTCGACGACAAGCCCGACGAACTCTCGGGCGGGCAGAAGCAGCGCGTCGCGCTCGGCCGCGCCATCGCGCGCGAGCCCGAGGTGTTCCTTTTCGACGAGCCGCTCTCGAACCTCGACGCGAAGCTCCGCACGGAAATGCGCGCGGAGATCCAGAAGCTCCAGAAGGAGTTCGGCGTCACCGCGATGTACGTCACTCATGATCAGGAGGAGGCGATGACGATGGGCGATCGGCTCGCCATCCTGAACGACGGCGAACTCCAGCAGGTCGGCGAGCCCACCGAGGTGTACCAGAACCCGGTCAACGAGTTCGTCGCCGGCTTCATCGGCTCGCCGTCGATGAACTTCGTCGACGTCGACGTGGAGACGGACGGCGCCGGCGCGACGATCCGGAACGAGGAGGCGGGGCTGGACCTCGATCTTTCCGCGGAGTACGTCCGGGGCCACGACCTTCGGAACGGCCGGTACACGCTGGGCATCCGCCCGGAGAACATCGTCTTGGACGAGTCACCGAGCGGCGACGAGAACCTGCGCTCGACCGTCGAGGTCGTCGAGCCGATCGGCTCCGACAACTACGTCCACCTCACCGTGACCGAGGACTTCCTCGCCCGCTCGCCCGCCGACGTGAAGCCGGAGGCCGGCGACGAGGTCGGTGTCTCCTTCGCGGAGGAACACATCCACCTGTTCGACCCCGAGACCGGCGAGGATGTGTTCCTCACCGACGAGGAGATCGCGGCCGCGGTCGCTTGAATAAGGTCGATTTTCGGAGACAGTCCGGACCTGTGAACCGTTCGTTCGTACTTTGCCTGCGCGCTGTGATTTGAGGCCAGTGGAACCTCGACAGACACCGGTAAAGCCCCAGTCGCGAGGCGGGCGCACGCTCGCTGCGCTTCTCAGTCGGTCGCGCTGCTCGCTCCTTGCGGTGCTTGCGTCGCGCGCCTTCGCCCTCGCGACTGACCCTTTGACTCACCCCGCACCGCAACCGCACCTCACCCCTCCCCAACCTCGTCGCTGGCACCCTCCGCTTCGCTCCGGGAGCCGGCGACTCCCTCGCGCGTGCCGTCTCGCGGCCGCCGAGGGCGGCCGCTCGCAGGCACGCGCCGCCGCAGTTCATGTATGCACAGCGGCACCACGCGAGCGCCTCCCCTCACGCCGTCACCGCCGACAACGGCTTGAAGTGCGCGCTCGTCCGACGGAGCGTACGAATGGAGCCGCCAGACATCGAGCGATTGGACGAGCGGACCGTCCAGCGGATCGCGGCGGGCGAGGTCGTCGAGCGGCCCGCGAGCGTCGTGAAGGAGCTGGTCGAGAACAGCCTCGACGCGGGCGCGAGCCGCGTCGCCGTCTCGGTCGAGGCGGGCGGGACGGAGGGGATCCGCGTCCGCGACGACGGCGTCGGAATCCCCGAGGACCAACTGGAGGCGGCCGTCGCGGAGCACGCCACCTCGAAGATCGGCGACATCGAGGACCTCGACCGCGGCGTCGCCACGCTCGGCTTCCGCGGCGAGGCGCTGTACACGGTCGGCGCGGTCTCGCGGCTCACCGTCCGTTCGCGCCCCCCGGAGGCCGAGGCCGGCGCGGAGATCACCGTCGCGGGCGGCGACGTGGGCGAGGCCCGCCCGGCGGGCTGTCCCGCGGGAACAACCGTCGAGGTCGACGACCTGTTTTATAACACTCCCGCGCGCGAGAAGTTCCTCAAGCGGACCGCGACCGAGTTCGATCACGTCAACACCGTGGTGACCGGGTACGCGCTGGCGAACCCCGACGTGGCAGTGTCGCTCGAACACGACGGCCGCGAGACGTTCGCGACCGAGGGGAACGGCGACCTCCGCTCGGCCGTCCTCGCCGTCTACGGCCGCGAGGTCGCCGAGTCGATGATCGACGTGGAATGGACGCCGGAGGGAACCGACGCGGGCGACGACTCCGCCGACGCACCGGTCCGGCGGGTGACGGGGCTCGTCTCGCACCCGGAGACGACGCGCTCGACACGCGACTACCTTTCGACGTACGTCAACGGGCGGTACGTCACCGCGAGCACGCTGCGCGAGGCGACGTTGGAGGCGTACGGCGGTCAGTTGGCCCCCGACCGCTACCCGTTCGCGGTCCTCTTCGTCGAGGTCCCGGCCGGCGACGTGGACGTGAACGTCCACCCCCGCAAGCTGGAGGTCCGCTTCGACGAGGAGCCTGCGGTCCGGGAAGCGGTCGAGGCGGCCGTCGAGGGAGCGCTGCTCGACCACGGCCTGATCCGGTCGACGGCGCCCCGGGGCCAGTCGGCGCCCGACGAGACGGCGGTCGCCCCCGAGACGCCCGACACCGAGGCCGTGGGCGGCGCGGACACCGACCACGAGCGCGCCGCCCGCGAGGGGCGCGAGTCCGCGGCAGTCTCCGACTCCGGGACGCCAGGCGACCCCGGAACGTCGGCGAACACTGAAGATCCCGGCCGAACCCCGGACTCGGTGACCGACGCCGACCCGGGTCAGGGCGACGACGACCCCGCGACGCCGACCGAACTGGACCCGTCCGACGACGCGGCGTGGGCCGTCGACGACCTCGGCGAGGGGGAGAGGACCCGGGCCGAACCAACGGCAGAGCCCGCGGGCGAGCCCCGGGACGGCGACGCGAATCACAACGCGAGCGGCGACGACCGACCCAGTCCACAGAGCCGGCAGAGCGACGGCGCGGAGTGCGAGCCGAGCCGAGGCGAAGCGGCAACCAGCGACGAGACGGCAGTCGGCGACCAAACGAAAGTCGGGGACGAAACGACGGTCGGCGACGGAACGACGGTCGGCGACGAAACGACGGCTGGCGACGAGACAGCGAATGGCAGCGGAGCGGCGGGGGGCGACCGGAGGGGAGCCCGGGCGGACGCGGCTCGGTCGGTACCCCGAACACGGGCACGGACCCGGCAGCGGACGCTGGACGGCGAGGCGACCGAGGCCGAGCGCGAGTTCGACTCGCTGCCTCCGCTGCGGGTGCTCGGTCAGCTTCATGAGACGTACGTCGTCGCCGAGGCGCCGGACGGGCTCGTGCTGATCGACCAGCACGCGGCCGACGAGCGCGTGAACTACGAGCGGCTGAAGGCGACCGTCGCGGACGGCGCGGAGGCGCAGGCCCTCGCGGAGCCGGTCCGCGTCGGGTTGACCGCCCGCGAGGCGGCGCTGTTCGAGGAGTTCGTCGACGAACTCACCGAGATCGGATTCCGTGCGGAGCGCGCCGACGAGCGCGAGGTCGCGGTGACGGCGGTCCCGGCCGTCTTCGACGCCGCGCTCGACCCGGACCTCCTGCGAGACGCCCTGTCCGCGCTGGTCGACGACGCTGCCGAGGGCGACGAACCGGTCGTCGACGCCGTCGACGAGCTGCTCGCTGACCTCGCCTGTTACCCCTCGGTGACGGGGAACACCTCACTGACCGAGGGCCGGGTCGTCGACCTCCTCGACCGGCTCGACGCCTGCGACAACCCCTACGCCTGCCCGCACGGGCGTCCGGTCGTGATCCGGATCGACCGCGAGGAGATCGGGTCCCGGTTCGAACGCGACTACCCGGGACACGGCGGCCGGCGCGCGGAGTGAGCCCGGCGGCGCGAGGACCTGGATCGAGGCTCGGCGAGGCGCCCGGATATCAGAACTGATAGTATCGGGGCGCCGTTTAACACGTCGGTTTCCCTGATGGATCACATGCCGATCGCATCGGTGAAAGACAGCTACGGGGTGAAACTTGGCGTCGGATACGTGGCGACGGGGGCGTTCATCGTCGCCGTCGGGCTGGCCACCGACGACGCGAACGCGACGGTCGTCGCGGCCGTCGCCGGTCTCCTGACGCTCGGGTCGATCAACGCGGCCGAGACGATCGCCAGCGTCACCGAGATCGGCGCGCAGACGCGGCGCGTCGCCAACGGGGACATCGACAGGGAAGTACAGTCCACCCGGACCGATGAGTTCGGGGAGCTCGCGGGATCCATCGAGCAGATGCGGGTCTCGCTGAAAGACCGACTGACGGAGATGGAACGGACACAAGACGAACTGGAGAGCGCGCGGGCGGAAGCGACCGAGATGGCCGACCGCTACCGGCGGACGGCCGACCGGTACGCCGAGGTGATGGAGGAGGCGGCGACCGGCGACCTCACGCGGCGCGTCGACGTCGACGAGAGCGACGAGAGCCTCGCGACCGTGGGCGAGTCGTTCAACCGGATGATGGACGACCTCCAGGGGACGGTGGAGACGGTCCGCGAGATGGCCGACCGGATCGAGGCCGACGCCGGCGAGATGGCGGAGATGAGCAACGAGGTCGAGCGGCGCGTCGCCGGCGCGACCGAGAGCGCGACGACGATCCGGGGACAGGCGGGCGACCAGCGCGCGGAGCTCGAGTCCATCGCGACCGACATCGAGACCATCAGCGCGTCCGCCGAGGAGATCGCGGCGACCGTCGACGACCTGTCGGACCGGAGCGAGGCGGTCGCGGCGACGAGCGACGACGCCCGCAGCTCCTCCCAGAGCGCGCTGGCCGAGATGGCCGAGGTCGAGGAGGAGGCGGAGCAGGCCGTCGACCGGGTCGAACAGCTTCAGGACGGGATGGACGAGATCACCGAGATCGTCGACATCATCGGCGAGATAGCGGAACAGACCAACATGCTCGCGCTCAACGCCTCGATCGAGGCGGCCCGGGCGGACGGCTCCGGCGACGGCTTCAGCGTCGTCGCCGAGGAGGTAAAGGAGCTCGCCGAGGAGACGCAGTCGCGCGCGAACGAGATTGATACGATGATAGACGACATCGCCGACCAGACCGAGGAAGTGACGGTGTCGATCCGGTCGACACAGGAGCGCGTCCAGACCGGGACCGACACCGTCGAGTCGACGCTCTCCGACATCGAGACGATCGCCGACTCCGTCGACGAGATCAGCGGCTCGCTCGGGGAGATCCGTCGGACGACCGCCGACCAGGCCGACACGGTACAGGACACGGCCGGCTCCGTCGACGAGATCACGGAGCTCAGTACCGAGACCGCGGAGACGGCGGAGCAGACGGCGACGGAGATACAGGAGGGCCAGTCGGTCGTCGAGGACGTGTCCGACTCCCTGCGCGAGTTCCAGACCGACGCCGTGACGACGCTCCAAGACCGGGTCGCGGCGTTCACCGTTGATGAGACATCCGGCGCCGACGGGCCGGCCACCGGGGGCGGAACGGCGCGCTCGCGAGCGACGACCGACGGAGGTGCGCGATGACGGGCGCGGTCAGCGCCGCGTACTGGATCGCGGCGGTCGCCTTCCTCGTCGGCCTCGGGATCACCGCGGCGCTGTACGCGAAGCTCGGCGAGTCGGAGGACCGCGGTCGCCTGGCCGCGCTGGCGGTGATACCCGGCTTCGCCGGGCTCGCGTATGCCGGAATGGCGCTCGGTATCGGAACCGTGACCGTCAACGGGGCCGAGCTGGTCGGCCTCCGCTACGTCGACTGGATCGTCACCACCCCGCTCCTGGTCGGGTTCATCGGCTACGTCGCCGGCGCGTCCCGCCGCGCGATCGCGGGCGTGATGCTCGCCGACGCGCTGATGATCGCGTTCGGCGCCGGGGCGGTCGTGACGGGCGGGACGCTCAAGTGGGTGCTGTTCGGCGTCTCCTCGATTTTCCACGTCACGCTGTTCGCGTATCTGTACGTGGTGTTCCCGCGGGCCGTTCCCGACGACCCGATGCAGCGGGGGCTGTTCAGCCTGCTGAAGAACCACGTCGGCCTGCTGTGGCTGGCGTACCCGTTCGTCTGGCTGATGGGTCCAGCGGGGATCGGCTTCACCACGGGGGTGGGCGCCGCGCTGACGTACGCCTTCCTCGACGTGTTGGCGAAGGTCCCGTACGTCTACTTCTTCTACGCCCGCCGACAGGCGTTCACTGACGTGGTGTCGGCCGCGACCGCTGACCGCGAGGACGCGACCGACGCGGTCGGCGACGGCGCGCCGACCGCGGCGGACTGAACCGGGCTCGCAGATCCTCGCCGGGGGCGGGTGAGACGGCGGGGCGTGACCTCGACGGCGGCCGACAGTGTCGGGACGGACGGACCCCACCGCGGCCGCGGAGAGGTACGTTTTAGGCGACCGCGGTGGACCCACCGACATGGAACGCGTAGCGATCGTCGGCGCGTCGATGACGCGGTTCGGGCAGCGCGACGCTTGGCTCCGGGAGCTGCTGGCGGAGGCGGGCGCGGCCGCGCTCGACGACGCCGGCGTCGACGGCGGCGACCTCGATCACCTGTACGTCTCGAACATGGCCAGCGGCGAGTTCGAGGGGCAGACCGGCGTCCCGAACGCGCTCGCCCACGACCTCGCCGCCCAGCCAGCGTACACGGCGCGGATCGACCAGACCTCCTCCTCAGGCGGGGCAGGGGTGTACGCGGCGTGGCAGTCGGTCGCCTCGGGCGCGAGCGAGCTCACGATGCTGGTCGGCGGCGAAAAGATGACCCACCGGACGACCGCGGAGGCGACGGACGTGATCGCGTCGCTCACGCATCCGGTGGAGTACAAGCAGGGCGTCACGCTCCCCTCGTTCGCGGGCCTCACGGCGCGGCTCTACCTCGACGAGTACGACGCGCCCCGCGAGAGCCTCGGGAAGGTCGCGGTGAAAAACCACCGGAACGGCGTGGACAACCCTCACGCGCAGTTCCGGAAGGAGGTCGACCTCGACACGGTCCTCGACTCGCCGATCGTCGCGGACCCGCTCCGACTGTACGACTTCTGTCCGATCACGGACGGCTCGGCGGCGCTCGTGTTCTGTCCCGAGTCGGTGGCCGAGGAGTACGCGCCCGACGGCAACTACGCCGTGGTCTCGGGCATCGGCGGGGCGACGGACACCCACGTCGTCCACGAGCGCGCGGACCCGACGACGATGGGCGGCGTCGTCGACTCCTCCGAGGTCGCCTACGAGATGGCCGGGATCGGCCCGGACGACGTCGACGTGGCCGAGCTCCACGACATGTTCACCATACTGGAGTTCCTCCAGAGCGAGGACCTCGGCTTCTTCGAGAAGGGAGAGGGGTGGAAGGCGGTCGACGAGGGCGTCACCGACCGCGACGGCGACCTCCCGATCAACACGTCGGGAGGGCTCAAGTCCAAGGGCCACCCGCTCGGGGCCAGCGGCGTCGCGCAGGTGTACGAGATAGTCAAGCAGGTCACGGGCGACGCCGGACCGCGGCAGGTCGAGGCCGACACGGGGCTCGCCTGTAACGTCGGCGGGTTCGGGAACTGCGTGACCACCACGATCTTGGAGGGAAGCCAATGAGCGACCACGAGACGACCGACACCGACGCGGACGGGCAGGGGGACAGCGCCGAACCGACCTTCGAGGCCGCCGAGTACGCCGACGGCACGGTCACGTACCCGCCCCACACCGTGGGCCCGAACGGCGCCGAGCGCGTCGGGACGGTCGACCTCCGCGAGTACGAGGCGCGCGTGGTGACGTGGACGACCTCGACCGCGACGCCCCCGGGCGTCCGCGAGCCGAACACCCTCGCAATCGTCGAGTTCGAGATGGGCGACGACTACGACGGGCCGCCGGTCCGCGCGCTCGGACAGATAGCCGAGCGCGACGAGGCAGGCGGCGTCACAGGCGACGACGGGGACGATAGTGACAACGGCGGCGACCAGTTCAGCGTCGATATCGGCGACCGGATCGAGCCGGTGTACGCCGACGAACTGCGCGAGCCGGGCGCCGGCATCCGCGAGCCCGAGAGCCAGGACTGGGACGGCTTCCGGTTCCGCCCGGTGGAGTAACCGGACGCGAATCTCACGCGCGGAACCGCGCCGCGTCGGAGTCGGCGAGCGGGCCGAGCCGCGCCTCGTGGACCCCGCCGAGCGTGTACACGTCGGGGCGGTATCGGATCCGCTTGGTCACCCCGTGTTCCTCCCTGAGCCGGCGTCGAACCCGGTCGACGTCCGTTCGATCGAAGTAGTTCGGCGTGAACACGAGTACCGCGTGGTCGGACTCGCCGAACGCCTCGCACCCGGCGGCGGTCGCGACCTTCGCGTCCCAGAACCGCTCGGCCGCGACGTCGTCGACCACCGCCTCCCAGAGGTCGTCGACCGCCTCCGCCGGACGCTCGACGAGCCACTTCCCGCTCAGGTACGTCGTCTCCAGCGCGAGGCGGTCGGCGTCGCGGACGGTCTCGGGGCCGGCCGGTAGCGACTTCTTTCCGGCGTCGATCCCCGGTGCGTCCGCCTCGGTCGTCGCGGCCGGCCGCATCACGTCGTGCGCCGGGAAGTAGCCGTCGCGGGCCTGGCGGGGGAACCCCGTCACGTGTTTGACCCGGAGCCAGTGCCACCCGGCCTCGTCGATCGCGGTGGGCGAGCGGTCGGTGACCATGGGGCCGGTTCCGCGTCGCGGGACAAAACGGTCTCGCCGGCGGAGCGGGGCGGAACGGTCGCTCCGCGATCGGTCCGCGGCGTTCAGATGTCCCGGTAGTCCCCGAGCCGCGCCCCGTCGAGCAGGTAGGCGTCCGCGGCGGGGAGCGCCGCGGGGAGGTACGGCGCGAGGAACGACTGGCCCTCGACGTTGACCCACGTCCCGCCGGAGCGCTCGTTGAACGCGGGGAAGACGACGAGCTCCGGCGGATCGGCCGGCGGGCCGGGAGCATCACCAGACTCGGTGAACGCCGCGGGGTCGAGGGTCCCACGGAGCCACGCGCGCTCGACGCGCGACCCGCCGACCGAGTCCTCCAGTCGGACCTGCGGGTGCTCGTGGCCGGTACAGATCACGTCGGCGTCGCGGAGCGCGGGGTCGGGCCACGTGTGGCCGTGACAGACCGCGACACCGGAGGCCGACCCGCGACCGAGCCGCCCGCCCTCGGGGCCGATCACGTCGAGGTCGGCCGCGAACGCCTCCGCGACGCCCGCGTCGTGGTTCCCCTCGACGAGCGTCATCGGGACGCGGTCGGTGACGGCGCGGATCAGGGCCTCCAGCTCCTCCCGTTCGTCGCCGTCGGGTGCGCCGATCCGGTGCGCGAGGTCGCCGAGGACGACGAGCCGGTCGGCGTCGGTCTCGGCGACGAGGTCGCAGAGCCGCTCGCGGCGCTCGTCGGCCCGGGAGTCGAGTTCGACGCCGCGCTCGTAGCGCAGTCCGACCTCGATGCCCGCGTGGACGTCGGCGACGAGCAGCGCGCGCTCCGCGCCGAGGTCGGCCACCGCCGCCGGCTCGCCGACGACCGGCTCGACCCGCGCCATCAGATCGGCTTGAGCAGCCCGTCGCCCGGCTCGTAACACTGCCCGCTCATCAGCGCGTCCTGAATCGCGTCCTCGACCGCGCCCGGTTCGACCCCGTGGTCGTCCGCGACGCGCTCGACGACCGCCTCGCGGGGCGCCCCGTCGCCGTCGTCGAGGTCGTCCATCGCCGCGACCGCCGCGGCTTCGAGGTCGATGTCGTCAGCTGCGTCTCCGTCGGTCTCGGCCTCATCTCCGTCGTCCGTCGCGGCGGCGGTGTCGGGCTCCGGGATCTCTGCGGCGGCCGAATCGTCCGCGGCCGCCGCGGAGTCGTCGTCGGGCTCTTCGACGATCTCTTCGGGGTCGGGCACGTCGATGTCGGCCTCGCCCGGCTCGTCGACCTCGGTCCCGGTCGCGAAGTCGGTGCCGAACTCGGACTCGATCTCCTCGCGCTCCTCGTCGTCGAGCTGGTACATGTCGTCCCCGTCGGCGTCCGGATCGGGGGAGGGGCTCGCGCCCTCGTCGCCCCCGGCGCCGAGGTCTCCGATGTCGTCATCGCCGCCCGCGTCGAGGTCTCCGATGTCGTCATCGCCGCCCGCGTCGAAGTCACCGATGTCGTCTCCGTCGTCACCGGCGTCGAAGTCGCCGAGGCCGCCGTCGTCGGCCGCGGCACCTTCGTCGGTCGTGACGCTATCGTCGGTCGGGGTACTCTCGTCCGTCGGCTCGGTGGAGTCGCCCGCATCGCCGAGCGATCCGGAGTCGGCGGTCGCGGTCGCCTCCGGTTCGGCCGTCTCGCTTTCCGAGGATTCCGCGGATCCGGCGCCCTCCATCTCGGCCGCGTCGTCGAGCAGCGACTCGGCCTCGGCGGTCGATCCGGCGGCGGCGGTCGACGAGTCGGTATCCGCGGTCGACGTGGTAGCCTCGGCGGTCGGTTCGGCCTCGCTCTCACCGGTGGCGGGTTCCGGGTCGGAGCCGACGTCCGCGGCCGCGGTCGCGTCGGCCTCGGGCGTCGCCGCCGGCTCCGCGATCGTCACGTCGGTGTCGGGGAGCGGACCGATCGCGGTCGCGTCCCCCTCGTCGGGGGCGACGTCGATCGACCGGACCTCGTCGCGGTCGCCCGCGATCAGCTCGAGCGCGTCGACCGCGAGCCGGCGGACCGCCTCTGCGTACGCCGCGGTCGTGCCGTAGTGGTCGAGCGCCTTCGGGATCCCGGCGGCGAGCGGAGCCGGGGCGCCGCCCGCCTCCAGCGCCGCGCGGAGCTCGTCGCCGCGCAGGTCGGAATCGAGGGCCTGCTCGAACGCGGCGAGGCGGTCGAGCGTCGCCTCGGCGGCGGAGACCACCCAGCGGTCGCGGGTGTCGGCGTCGACCTCGTTGAGGCTCTCCGGGCGGACGGAGGTGAAGACGCGGTCGGAGTCCTCGGGCTCGAAGGTGCGCGCCTTGCCGGTGAGCGCGACGAACGCCGGCGGGTCGGCGCGCTCCAAGAAGGTCTGCGCCTCCGGCTGGTACTGCCCGGCGTAGGTGACGAACGCGCCCGACGGGTCGACGACGCGACCGCGCCGCGTCTCGTCGTTCACGCGCTCGACCTCGGTGAGCACGCCGGCGGTGAACAGGCGGTTCACCCGCGCGCCGGTCGGGGTGACGACGTAGTTGGGGGCGCGCTCCTCGTCGCTCTCGGAGTACGACAGCGAGGCGTCGTCGAACTCGGCGGCGAACACCCGGTAGGCGACCTCACGCGTGCCCGGCCCGTCGTCGCTCATTCGCCCACCTCCGCGAGCGCGGCGCGGGCGTGGGCGGCCGGGTCGTCAGCGGCGAGCTCGAACTCGGCCGCGTCGAGGGTCGCGCCGTAGTCGTCGACCGAGAGGTTCCCGCGGACGCGGTAGGCGCGCCCGACGAGCGAGTCGGCGATGTCGTCCGCGACGACCTCCTTGTCCATCGCGTCCTTCGCGGCGGCGAGGGCGTCGTCGAGCCCGCCGCCGTACACCTCGGCGGTGAGCTCGTCGTCCAGGACGACGGTCACGGTGTCGGTGCCGTCGTCGAGGATGGCCTTCACCCGTAGGTCGTCCTCGCCGTCCACGTCCCCGTGGCTCCGGCACTGGCCGTTCTGGACGACGCGGCCGCACTCGGGGCAGCGCTCGATGAGCCCGGAGCCGTCGCGGACCTCCAGCACGTTCCCGACGACCTCGACGTCGAACATTCCGCCGGAGCCGACGGCGTCCGCGACAGACAGCCGCGGGGCGTCCTCCGCGACCTCGACGGGGTCGGGGAGCGGCGTCACCGTCGAGAACTCGGTGAGGTTGATCGAGGGGACGCCGCGGAACTCCCGGACGTACACGTCCTCTATCCGGAGGTCGGCGCCGACCTCGATCTCGGAGCGCGGCTGCCAGTCGGTGAAGGGGAGCTTCGCCGTCTCGTCGCCGACGACCCCTTCGAGGATCTCGGTCTCGCCGTCGCGCCCGGAGATGGTCTTCTCGTCGACCTCCAGCACGCGGACCTCCACGTTGCGGCCGCGGTCGCCGGCCGCGATGTCGACGAGGCTGCGGTCGCCGCCCACCTCGCGGTCGACCGAGACCTCCTCGTCGGCGATGGCGACCGTCGTCGAGTCGTTGAGGTTCAGCTCCGGCGCCCCCTCCCACTCGCGGACGCCGGCGTTGCCGATCGTCAGCGAGTCGCCCGGCTCGAAGCCGAAGTCCTGCCACGCGGTGTAGGAGATGACGCCGGTCTCGTCGGCGATTTCGCCCTCCCGGATCGTGAGGTCGTCCCCCTGATACCGGATCGTGCGCGTCCCCTGCGTCAACACGCGAACCGTCACCGTCACGCCGTCGTGGTCGGTGGTGATCTCGCCCACGTCGACGGCGTCGGGCGTCGGCGTCGAGCCGCCGCCCCCGCCGCCGTGCTTCCGGCGGACGCTCTGTTTCGCCTCGTCGATGGGGACGCTGTACTCCAGTAAGTTCTGTAGGTCGGCTTTGACCTCCTCTTTGTCGACGCCGAGGTCGGAGGCGAGCTCCTCGGCATGGCTGTTGACGTCCATCGAAGCGAGGTTCGGCGCGGCCGCACAAAAGGATTCACCACCGGTGAGCGTCGGCGACGGACCGGCCCGCGGCGCCGTCGGGGACGGCCGGTAGGGCTAAACCGTCCCCGGTCGCAACGTGGGGCATGGACGAAATCGACATCGACGCGCGCGTCACCGACGACCGCACGGTGATCGACGTGGCCGGCACGCGAGACGTCGCGGTCGTCGTGCGGTCGGAGGGCGGCGAGCGGATCTACCTTCCCCCCGAGGGGTTCGACGACCCGGTCGGGGGGTCGCCGTACACCTCGCCGTATCAGGGCGCCGGGGCGGGCGGGGACGAGAGCCCGTACGGCGGGGCGACCGGCAGCACGCGCGGGGTCATGGAGACCGCGGACGGCTTCCGGGTCACGCACCCGGAACCGGTGACCGAGTTCGACGTGTTCCGGGGCGACGAGGACTGAGCGGGGCGTCTCGGGGAGAAGGGGTTCGAACGGATTACGCGACGTCTTCGTACACGGCGAGCGTGTCCTCCGCCACGTCCAGCCACTCGCGGCGCCCGTACTCCGGCGGCTCCTCGCGGTCGAGCGCCTCGATGAGCCCGTCGACGATCGACTCCGAGTCCGTCTCGACCTCGACGAGGCAGCCGTCGGGGAGCACCTCCGCGACGCCGGACGGCGTCGCGACGACCTGCGTGCCCGCCTCCAGCGCCTCCGTGATCGTGATCCCGAACGGCTCGGCATACGAGGGCGAGACGAACGCGTCCGAGGCGGCGTAGTAGTCGCCGAGCTCTGCCTCGGGGACGTAGCCGACAAACTCGACCCGGTCCTCGATGCCGAGCAGCTCGGCGAACCGCTTCAGCTGCTCGGTCTGGTGGCCCGACCCGCCGACGACGAGCGTCACGTCGCGGCCGCGGAGCTTCTTGGTCGCGTACAGGAGGTGCGAGATCCCCTTCTGGTCGGTGTGGCGGCCGACGAAGAACAGCATCTCGCCGTCGATACCGAGGTCCTCGCGGACGTCCTTCCCAGAGAACTGCGGCGTCGAGAAGCCGTTGTACACGACCCGCGAGTCCGCGTCGTACAGCTCTCGGATGTCCTCGCGGACGATCTCGCTGACCGCGATGTTGGTGTCTGCGGCGTTCGCGAGCCGGCGCTCCGTCTCGACCTCGCGGCTCGGCGGGTCGATGTTGCGGTCGCTCGCCAGCGAGTGGAACGAGGAGACCCACGTCGCGTCGGACTCGCGGGCGGCGGCGCGACCGGGCCCGTACCCGAACCAGTCGTGGGTGTGGATCACGTCGTAGTCGGGCGCGAGTTCGGCGAGGCGGTCGGAGAGCTCCCCGACGCGCGCCGCGACGTCGCCCTCGCCGGTCTCGACGGGTTCGAGTCCCGGCTCGTCGTCGGGCGCGAACTCCGCCGGCAACACCAGCGCGGCGTCGACACCGAGTTCGTCGCGGAGCCCGGTGAACAGTTCTCCCACGTGGACGTCGAGCCCGCCGGTGATGTTCGGCGGGTACCCCCACCCCAGCATGAGTACGCTCGGCGGCATACACCCCCGTTTCGGGAGTCGGCACTTAGGTATGCCCCTCGCAGCGCGCAGGGGACCGGAAAACAGAGAGCGGAAAGAGGTCCGTCCGCGGTCAGACCGCGCGGTCAGGCCGCGCGAACCGCGTCGCGCAGGGCGTCCGTGCGCTCGGTGATCGACTCGGCGGCGTCCCCGAGCACGTCGAGCGGGTCGCCCTCCTCGGCCTTGACGGTGAGGACGGGTTCGGTCTGGCCCCCGGACTGCTCGGGATTCATGTCGTAGGTCGCGGCCGCGACGTCGTCCGACTCCAGCAGGGCGCCCTTCAGCACGTTCATGAACGTGTGATCCTCGCCCGCGATCTCGATGTGGAGTTCCGTGTCGGTCTTCTCGATGACCCGCAGTTCCATACCCGAGAGGTCGAGCGAGCGGCGTTTCAAGCTTTCGTCTCCCGGATATCGCCGGATGCGGACGGGTCGCACGCGGCCGGAAAACACTTCTCTCGCCGACCGAGTTACCGGGTATGTCCGGCGATCGACCCGCGATCCGACGGCTGCCGTCCGACGAGGAGGCCCTCCGCCGCTACGCGGCCGACCTGTGGCTCCCGTACAACCGCGACCTCGCCGACGCCGTCGGGGCCCACGACCTCGCGGACTGGCCCGAGGAGCGCTTCGTCGAGCGACACGTGGAGTTCGCCCGGAACCAGCTGGACGATTCGGGAAGCCGCAGCTGGGTCGCCGCGACCGCCGCCGACGGGGCGGCCGACGCCGCGGTCGACCCCGCGACCGCCGACGTGACCGATCCCGACCTGGACCTCGTCGGCCTGCTGATGACGAGCGTCGACGCGTGTCCCGACCCGTTCGATCGCCCGGACCGGCTGGTGATCGGCGAGATATACGTCGCGGCGCCGTACCGCGGCACCGGCCTCGCGGACCGGTTCGTCGAGCGCGCGGTCGCCGACGCCCGCGACCACGGCTGCGGGCAGCTCCGGCTCGACGTGGACGTCGACAACGAGCGAGCCGTGGCGTTCTACGAGCGGACCGGGTTCGAGGAGTACCGCAAACAGATGACGATGGCGGTCGATCCGGAGTGACCCCGACGATCAGGCGGCTCCGGCGGGGCGACGTGCGACCGCTGGTCGAGGACCTGTGGCTACCGTTCGCGCGCGAGATGGCGCGGCTCGCCGATCGGAACGCACTCGCGGACGACGTCGACCTCGTCGCCGCGGGCGTCGAACACCGACGGGACAAGCTCGACGACGACGAGGCGGTGACGTGGGTCGCCGTCGCGGACGGCGAAACGGGCGATGACACCCGCCTCGTCGGCTACGCCGCCGCGAGCCCCGAGTCGTCCGCACCCGTGTTTGCCGCGGGCGACCGACTCCACGTGAGCGGGCTGTACGTCCGGCCGCCGCGCCGCGGCGAGGGTATCGGGCGGCGGCTGCTCGACCGCGCCCGGGGGGCCGCCGCCGACCGCGGCTGCGAGCGCGTCACGCTCGACGTCGACGTCGAGAACGAGTCCGCTCGCGGCTTCTACGGGGAGTGTGGCTTCGAGTCGGCGCGAATCCGGATGGCCGCCGACACGGCGTCGGACGCGGACTGACCCGCTCGGTGACGGCGCGGCCGCTCGGGAAGAGATAAACGCAAAACGGGGTCGCGTCGGGTGGACGAGCCGTTACTCGTCGGCGTCGACCGCGACTTCGTCGGCGTCGACGTCGACGGCGGCCTCCTCCTCGGCGGCGACCTCGCGCGGGCGCGCTTCGAGGGTGAGCTTCTGGACCTCGACGCGGCGAAGCGGGTAGATCTCCTTGGCGTCGCCGTAGATGGCCGACGAGAGGTTCCCGTCGACGATCGCGTCGACGAACGCCTCGAAGGTGCGCTCCTCGGCGGCCGCGTGGACCTTGTCGATCATGACGCGGCGGATCGCCTTCTCCTGAGACCGGTCGGCCTTCTTGGTCGTCAGGGCGACGGGCTGGACGCGGATGCGGTAGTCGTCCGTGGTCAGCACCGTGATCGACGCCTCGACCTTCGAGGCGCCGCGGCGGACGAGCGAGCGCAGGTAGTCGCGCGTCAGCTCGTACTTGATGAACTCGGTGTACGCCGAGTCGCTGCCCACGTCGGTGATCTTGAAGGTCAGCTTCGTGTTGTTCGCGTTGGAGTCGCCCGTCAGCTCGTCGAGCGTCGTCGTGATCGTGCGGCCGACGACCTGCTGGGGCTCCTCGGCGAGGGTCTCGCCGAGCTCCTGTCGGTCGAACTGTTCGGGCGCCAGCACGGAGTACCAGCGCTTCTGTTCTCTGCTCTTGGATACGGATCGTTCGCTCATGTGTCGGTGTGTGTGTCGGTGTCGGTCGTCTGTGGTTCGTCTGTGGAGTCGAGGGTGTCGGCGGAGTCGGCGTCTGCGGCGATATGCGACCGAGCGCGCTCGACCACGCGGTCGGCGACGCGCAGGTTCACGAGGTGGTCGTCCAGCGTCGACTGGAGCCCGCCGGTGGTCGGTCGCGCGACGGTGCAGGCGACGGCGTCGCCGTCGACGCGCGTGCGTATCGAGTCGGTCTCGTCCGGCCCGACCGCGGCCGCGACGGTCGCGGCGTCGGCGTGCGTGGTCCGGACCGTCGCGGTCCGGTCGGCGTCGTCGCCGGCCGTTCGGGGGGCGTCGTCGGACATCTCAGATCGCCTCCCGGAGCGCGGCCAGCGCCCCCGTGATGTCTGCGTCGCCGGGTCCGGCGGTCTCGACGGCGATCCCGCCGCGAGCGGGGGTCCCCCAACCGTCGCCGCCGACCTCGTCGGCGGCGGTCCGGCAGGCGTCGCCGAGCCCGATGGGCTCGACGGCAGCGGCCGCGAGCCGGCCCGCGCCCTCGTCGAGCGCGACTGCGACGGGTTCTGGTGACCGGAAGTCCCGGACGAGTCGGGCGACCGTCGGCAGGACCGCCGGCGCCGCGTCGACGCGGGCGACGACGCAGCCGTCGTACCGGCCGACCGTCGCGTCGTCGAGCGCCCGGTGCGCCGCCAGTCCGTGGCGGTGCCAGGCGTCGAGCGCGGCCGTCCGAAGCGACGGAGCCGGGTCGCTCGCGAGCGCGAGCGCGACCCCCGTCCCGGGCGCCTCTCGGGCGAGCGCGTCGAGCACGTCGGCGTAGCCGCCGACCGTCTCGAAGGGACCGTCCGTCGCGTACGGACGGAGCGCGCGCTCGACCGCAGCGGCCGCGCGCTCGCTCGTATCGTCGCCGTCGACCGCGTCGACCGCGACCAGCGACGCGAAGCGCCGGCGGTCGTCGGCGTCGGGGTCGGCGGACAGTCCCAAGGGATCGAGCGCGTCGCGCGCCCCATCGGGGTCGCCGGAGTACCGCGTCGACGCGAGCGTCGAGGCCGCGAGGGCCTCGGCCCGCGAGGGGGCCGCGTCCGCGCCGTCGGTCTCGTGAGCGGCGCGCTCGCCGCCTGAAACCGGGAGCGCGACGCCGGGCCGCCGCTCGACGCGGCCGGCCCGCTCCGCGGCGTCGAGCGCGTCGCCGGAGCCGTCGGCGCCGGGGATCGACCCGGCCGCGACGACGCCGGCGAGCGCGACCACGGGGTCGGGTTCGACGCCGAGGGCGCGGGCGACCGCGAAGGCGGCCGTGCTCGCCGGTCGTCCCGTTCCGGGGATCGCGTGCGGGCCGCGGTCGACGCCGACCGTTACCGCGACGCCGTCGTCGACGTCCGCCGGCACCGGGTCGCGGTCGACCCGAGCCTGGAACGGCGTGCCCGTCGCTCGGAGCGCTCGCGCGAGCAGCCCGGCGGCTGCCAGCGCGTCGCCGTCGTCGGTCGCGACGAGCCGGACGAACGGCGCGTCTGCGAGGACGCCGGCGAGCGCGTCGGGGGCGGGCGTGGCGGACGTCGCTTCGGTCATGTGTGGTGTGTCGGTCGGGATCGGTCGCTCGGTGTCGCCGTGCTAGCCGCTCACTCCTCTAAGAGCTCGACGGCGTTCTCGTAGGTGTACGTGAACTCCTCGTCGATCTCGTCGCCGCGGTAGTAGTTCGCGAGGCGGCGGATCTTCGACTCCGTGTTCTGGAGCGCGCGCTTGTTCTGGTGGTCCTGCCCGTTCTCCGCCATGTGCTCGCGCAGGCGAACCGCCTGCGACATGAGGTTGCGGAGGTCTTCCGGGATGTCGGCGTCGGCGTCGTGTTCCTCGAGGATCTCAGTGACCTTCTTGCCGGTCGCCAGCTTCACGTCGGGGACCGGGACGCCCTTGACGCCCTCGTCGCGCAGCTTGAGGCCGATGACGCTGGGGTCGTGGCCCTGCTCCGCCAGTTCGACGACGCGGGACTCGATGTCCTCGGCGTCGACGTCGCTCCACTCCGGGGTCTCGTCCGTCGCCGGTTTGTCCGAACCGGACGAACCGCGACGGCGCGTGTGCATTCGTGCCATTGTCTGTCTGGTTGGAACGGCACAACCGCAACGTGACCGCGACTCCGCGCGGCGCGGCTACGGATCGCTCGCGGAGCGAGCGCTCCGACCGGACGGTCCGCGCGAGCGGGCCGCCCGACCGCGACGCCGGAGGCGTCGGCGCACTGCTACATTCCCAAGCCGCGGGCGAAAGGGCCCCGGCGAGTCGGATCTGCAGCTGTGCTGTTCCCGTCAAGACGGTCGCCGTCGGGGGTCTTAAGCGTGTTCTTGTCCCCGCGTGAGGCGATTCCGTCGGGCGAACGCTCCCGGTCCGTCTGACGGAGCGCACACGGGGATTTACGTGAGCCGTCGGTCTCCGAAGGCGTGTGAGAGATAAATGACCGACACGACAGCGGGGACCCCGGCCGCGACCGACGGCGGTGACCCCCCAGACGGCAGCGACTTCGGCGTCGGCGAGGAAGGGAGCGACGACCCGCGGATCGAGTTCCGCGGGGGAAAGTGGGCGAGCACCCTCCCGCTCGTCTTCTTCATCGCCTGGGCGATCTTCCAGAGCGGCGTCCTCGGGATCGGTGACACCAACGGGCTCGTCGTGGGCGCGTTGGTCGGAACGACGCTCGGGATGTTCCTCGTCCGCGGCGACTGGAAGGCGTACGCCGACACGATCTTCGAAGGGATGACCCAGCGCGTGGCCGCGACCGCGATCGTCGCGTGGCTCTGGGCCGGGATGTTCGCCCAGACGCTTCAGGCCGGCGGCTTCGTCGAGGGGCTCATCTTCGCGGCCGACGCTCTGAACGTCGGCGCGTCGACGTTCCCCGCGGCCGCGTTCATCCTCTGCGGCCTCCTCGCGACCGGGATCGGCACCGGATACGGGGCGACCGTCGCGTTCGTGACGCTGTTCTTCCCGGCCGGCGTGCTCATCGGCGCGAACCCCGTGCTGCTGTTCGCCGCGATCCTGTCGGGCGCCGTCTTCGGCGACAACCTCGCGCCCGTCAGCGACACGACGATCGTGAGCGCCGTGACTCAGGACGCGGACATCGGCGGGGTCGTCGCCTCGCGGTTCAAGTACGCTATCGCGGCGGCGGTCCCGGCGTTCGCCGCGTACCTGATCGCCGGCTCGGCCATGGCCGGCGTGAGCCTCGAGGGCGCCGTCGCGCTCCGCGAGTCCGCGAACGCCCTCGGACTAGTCCACCTGCTCTCGATGGGAGTCGTCATCGTCACCGCGGTCGCGGGCCGTCACATCGTCGAGGCGATCTCGTGGGGGCTGGTCGTGGCGGTTGCGTCCAACCTCCTGTTCGGGCTGTCGAGCGCGAGCGACATCGTCGCCTTCACCGTGACGGAGGCCGGGGCGCTCTCCGGGCTCCCGGTCGTCGAGGTCGGCGAGACCGCGGGCGTCGGCGGGAGCCTCTACACGGGCGCGGTCGGGTTCTTCCCGCTGATCGTCCTCACCCTTCTCATCGTCGCGATGGCGCAGATCATGATCCGCGGCGGCGGCTTCGAGGCGATCCAGACGTTCCTCCTCGACCGCGTCGCGACGACCGTCCGCCGGGCGGAGCTGACGATGGTCCTCGGCACCGCGACGATCAACGGGATGATCACGATAAACACCGCGGCGGAGATCGCGATCGCCCCGTACGTCGCCCGGATCGGCGAGAAGTTCAACATCAACGGCTACCGGCGCGCGAACATCTTGGACGCCAACACCTCCGCGCTCGGCTACATCTTCCCGTGGGCGGGCGGCGTGTTGGTCGGGTACCAGGTGATGGTCGGGCCGGACGGCCTCGGGTCCCAGTACGGCCCCGAGATGGTCGTGAACCCCATCGAGGTCGTCCCGTACGTCTTCCACGGCTGGTTCCTCGTGGCGATATTCATCATCGCCGCGATCACCGGCTTCGGGCGGGAGTACATCCCCGACCGCGCCTCCGAGGAGGTGTCCCGCGCATGAGCGTCTTCGACAAGTTCCTCGCCGGGTGGTCGTTCCGGGGATCGACGCCGGACTACGCGGCCGGGGACGCGATCGAAGTGATGGTGACGGGCGAGTCCGACGGCGGCGTACACGTCGCGCGCATCGGCGACTCGACGCTCCGGATCGAGGGCGCGCCCGGGGACGCGGTCGACACTCGGGTCGTCGTCGACGTGGAGTCGTGGGACGAGTCGAGCCACACCGGGCGCGCGACCTATCGGAAGACCGTAGGCGGGAGCGCGTTTTAGCTAGCACTCGGTGGTTGCGGGTTCTTTTCATCGGTTCCACCGTCCGTACATAAACAACCGAGGGCGGACCGGTGGCGAACGCCGGCAAAGCCCCGCTGCGAGGACTCGCGCACAGCACCTCACGCCTCCCCAGCCCCGTCGCTCACTGCCCGCGGTTTCACCGCTCGCAACGGGGGTGCTCGCCTCGCTCGCACATCGCACCGTTCGCGACTCCCTCGCGCGTGCGACTCGCGCCCTCCGGCCGCTCGTCCGCACGCGCCACCGCAGTTGCTTTTAGATAACAGATCGTCGAAGTGGGGTTCGATCGCCGCGAAGCGGCGTGAACCGGCGCGGACCGGGGCGCTTTTCATCACCACGCTCGAACCGTCGGGCGTGCTATCGGTCGAGCTCCACGCGCACTCCGCGCTGTCGTACGACGGGCGCGACCCGGTCGACCTCCTCTTGGAGCAGGCGGCCGCGGTCGGGCTCGACGCGCTCGCCGTCACCGACCACGACGAGATCGACGCCAGCATCGAGGCGGCCGAGAAGGCCCCCGACTACGGGCTCGTCGGCATCGTCGGCATGGAGGTGACCTGCGCGGTCGGCCACGTGCTCGCGTTCGGCATCGACGAGCGCGTCGAGAGCGGCCTCCCCTTCGACGAGACGCTCGACCGGATCCGCGACCAGGGCGGGATCGCGGTCGTCCCCCACCCCTTCCAGAAGTCCCGCCACGGCGTCGCCGCGCACGTCAGCGACGAGCGGCTCGCGAGCGCGGACGCGATCGAGGTGTACAACTCGCGGCTGTTCACCGGGCGCTCGAACCGACAGGCCGAGAAGTTCGCCGTCCGCAACGGGCTCCCGATGACCGCCGGCAGCGACGCCCACATCTCCGAGATGGTCGGGCAGGCGGTGACGGAGGTCGGCGCCGACGAGCGCTCCGCGGACGCGATCCTCGACGGGATCGCCGACGGGCGGACGAGCGTCGTCGGCAAGCGCACCCCGTGGCGGGTCTCGCTCCGGCAGTTCGGCGGGGGCGCCAAGCGCCGCGCGCTCCGCGCGCTCGACGCCCTCCGGTGACCGCGATGACGGCCCCTTCCTCGTCCGACCTCCGCGGCGCCCCCGCGGACCGCGTCCGTGCCGCGCTCCGCGACGGCGACCCGCTCCCCGGCGGGTGCGGCTTCGCCGGGCTGCTGGCCGAGCCGCCGAGTTTGGACCCGCGGGACCGCGACGGGCCGAACCGCGACGGCCCGGTGCTCGTCCGCGATGTCCTCGGCCGACAACCGCTGTTCGTCGAGCGCGAGGCGCTCGATCCGGGGACCGCCCGCATTCCCGCGGCGACCGACGCGTGGGCCTTCGACCGCGGCGCGCTCGCCGATCCGGAGCCGGTGCCCGCGGGGAGCGTGGTCTCGGCCGGCGGTACCGAACGCGTCTGGCGGCTTCCCGACCCGGCTCCGACCGCCGATCCGGAGGCCGCGCTGGCGGCGGTCGACGGCGCGGTGAGCGCGGCGCTCGGGGACCTCGCGGCATCAACTCGGTCCGGGGGAGACGACGAGAGCAGTGACGGCAACCTCGCGGTGGCCTTCTCCGGCGGCGTCGACTCCGGCCTCGTCGCCGCGGCCGTCCCGGAGGCCCCCTGCTACGTCGCCGGCTTCGAGGGGAGCCACGACATCGCTGCGGCGCACGAGGCCGCGAGCGCGATGGACCGTGACCTGCGCGTCGTCGAGGTGACGCACGACGACCTCACGCGAGCGGTCCGCGCGGTGGCGGCCGCGACCGGTCGCCGGAACCCGATGGACGCGTCCATCGCGGTGCCGCTGTTCATGACGGCCGAAGCGGCCGCGGCCGACGGGTTCGATCGCCTCGCAGTCGGACAGGGGGCCGACGAGCTGTTCGGCGGGTACAGCAAGGTCGTCGACCCCGCCGAGGACTCCCGGGTCGACGCCGACACCGTCCGCGGCGCCCGGACCGAGACCGTCCGGACGCTGCCCGATCAGCTGGAGCGGGACGTGCTCGCGCTCCGCGCCGCGGGGGTCGAGCCCGCGACGCCGTTGCTCGACGACCGTGTCGTCGGCGCCGCGCTGGCGCTCCCGGACGCCCTGCTCGTCGACGGCGACGAGCGGAAGGTCGCGCTCCGCCGCGTCGCGAGCCGGCGGCTGCCGGAGTCGGTCCACGCCGCGGAGAAGAAGGCGGTCCAGTACGGCACGTACGTCTCCCGCGAGCTCGACCGGCTCGCGCGGCAGGCGGGCTACAAGCGGCGAATGGACGACCACGTCGGGAAGTACGTCGAGGCGCTGTGTAGCGAGGAAAAACCGGCCGGTGAGGGCCGGGACTGACCAAGTCGCCGCGGGGAGTACCAGTCCTGCGGCCGACGCCCGATCGGTCGGGCGTCTACTCACGGATCGGCGGGACAGGTATAAAATCCGGATAGTAGTGACAAATATGACACCCTCGCGGCCGCGATAGAAAACGATCGGCCGCAGATGTGAGCGATTACTGCCGGATCGCCGTATCGGTAGCGCGCTTTGCCGGGGAAAGTTCACGTCCATCCGGACGGGGGAGGCCGGGTCGCGGGCTCGGCGAGCGATCGCCGCGTCAGCGGACGAGGTACGGGTCGCTGCCGGCGATGAAGCGACCGAGGTCGCTCTCGCGGCGGAAGTCGGTTGACCGGAGCTCTCGGAGCGAGTCAACGAGCCGATCGGCGTCGCCGTCCGCCCAGTCGGCGGGGTCTTTGATCGGGACGACGAGCCAGCCGGCGCCGAGCAGCTCCTCGCCGTGGAGCCCGTCCATGTCTATCTCGGTCTTCCGAGCCCGGGCGGTGTAGGTTTCGAGGACGTGTTCGGTCGCCCGCGCGCCCACCGGGAGCAGCACGTGCGCGGCGATGGCGCGGAGCTCCGCGTCGAAGAACCGCTCCATGTCGGCGTAGGCGGCCTCGTCGGGCGGCGCCTCGCCCGCGCACATGTGAAGGTACGAGAGGAACGTTCGGCCGGTTCGAACGGGGTCGACCGCCGTCGGGTCGCCGTCGCGCGCGACGCCGTCGGGGGCGACTCCCTCGGCGACACCCGCGATCAGTCCGGCGTCCGAGAGCGCCGACAGGAACGCGGGCGACCACGCCTCGCCGGTGAACGGGACGCCCGCCGCGGTCCCGCCGTGGACGCCCGGGCGGTCGCCGACGACGTGGAAGTCGGCGTTGGCGTCGCCGTAGCCGGGGACGAACGAGGGGCAGTCGGGGCGCATCCCGAAGGGGTTCCGGATCCGGTCCGTGACGTTCTGCACGGGAGAGGGTAGGCGCGCAGGCCGTTAAATCCCGTTCGGTCCGGCGCGAGCGACTCGGGGACGCCCCGCGGCGGCGAGCGAGCCGATGCGAGGCGCACGAGGCGACGAAGATCCGCATAAGTTATGAGAATAAACGAGGTCAAACCGGGCTGGGATACGCGTCGATCGACGCGGAACGAGAGATATTTTAGGATCGTTAATCAATAACCGGAAACCGCAAGACAGCGTCGAGGTGTCCTCGGCGCGGCCCACGGAAGATATTTATATACCCCTCCGTTGGGGTGTGACAGAAGTCCAATGTTCGACCGCATCCGTACCGCGGCCCTCTTCGGGCTGCACCAAGCGTCCGTCGCCGTCGGAATCTCGCTGTTCCCGGTGGCCGTCTTCGCGCGTCAGCACCTCGGCATCAACGTCCCGGTCGGTCGGCTCGTCGAGACGACCACCGAGGCCGTCGACCAGGAGTGATCGCGCGCCGACAGTAGCTCGTTCTCCCCAACCGACCAGACGCCGAGCGACGGAGAGACCCTCCTTCGACCCGCGATCCCGCACAGCTCTCCTCGTGCCCGTCGCAGCCCCGCAGCGCCCGCTCCGAGGTCCGTCGCGATCCAGTGTCCCCCGCCGCGGTCGGCCGGTCGCGGCCCGGCGACGGATAGGCCCGTCGGAACCGGTCGGCGGCCCCCGAAGGGTTGCCTTTATCAGCGCGCCGGGCGAATGTGGGCGTAATGCGAACACCGACTGGCGACCTCTCAGACGGGCCGGCTGCCGACCTCGGCCGCGACCAGCCTGTCTTCGGACCGGAGCTCGGCGAGTTCGAACACAGCGAGCGCCGCGCCGCGAAGGCGGAGGGCGACGGCGAGATGAAGACGGGGACCACTACCGTCGGCATCAAGGCCGACGAGGGCGTCGTGATGGCGACCGACATGCGCGCCTCCCTCGGCGGCATGGTCTCCTCGAAGGACGTCCAGAAGGTCGAGGAGATCCACCCGCGCGGCGCCCTGACCATCGCGGGCTCCGTCTCGGCGGCCCAGAACCTCATCTCGACGCTTCGCGCCGAGACGAGCCTCTACGAGGCCCGCCGCGGTAAGGACATGTCCATGGAAGCGCTGTCGACCCTGACGGGGAACCTCCTCCGCTCCGGGGCGTTCTTCGTCGTCCAGCCGATCCTGGGCGGCGTCGACGACGAGGGCGCGCACATCTACTCCATCGACGCCCTCGGCGGCACGACCGAGGAGGAGTACACCGTCACCGGCTCCGGGTCGCAGTACGCGCTCGGTGTCTTAGAGCAGGAGTACGACGACGAGGTCAGCATCGACGAGGCGAAGACCATCGCCGCGAAGGCGATCCAGTCCGCCGTCGAGCGCGACCTCGCCTCGGGCAACGGGATCAACGTCGCCGTCGTCACCGAGGACGGCGTCGACATCACCCGGTACAAGGAGTTCGACGACCTGCTGTAGTCGGCGTCAACGGGACGCCGCTTCGGTATTTCTTCGCGAGTCCCGACCCGCCAGCGGAGGCGCTCGCGGCCGCTCGGTCACCGCCGGAGCTCCGGCGGCGCCTGAATCCCGTCACCCCAGTAGAACCGCGGGCCGAGGACGAGGTAGCCGCTGGCGAGGAACAGTAGCGCGAACGCGAACCCCTCGCCGATCCACGCCGGGAGCGCGCTCGTCGCCATGTGACCGGCGGGGGTGAGGATCACGGCCGCCTGAACGACCCCCATCACGAGCGCGTCCTGCGCGTGGAGGTCCGGGTAGGTGACCGTCGACCCCATGAGCAGCGCGAACGCCGTCGTGGCCGCGACGAGCGGGACCGGGGCGGTGTAGCCCGCGATGACGGCGGCGGCGAGCACCGTCGCGGCCAGCGTCGTCGGAACGCCCACCGTCTCGCGGGCGCCGTCCTCGTCGGCCGTGTAGAGGCCGAGGCGGGCGACCGCGGCGGCGACGAACAGCGCGCCCGCGCCGACGACGGCGGCGACGAGCGCGGGGTCCGTCGCGAGCGAGCGCCCGTCGCGGACGACGGCGGCGACGAGCGCGGCGGGCGCAACGCCGAAGGAGGCGACGTCGGCCAGCGAGTCGAGGTACGGGCCGGCGGGAGTCGACCCGCGGTGGCGGGCGACGACCCCGTCGAGCCCGTCCGCGACGGCGGCGAGGAGGACGAGCCTGGCCGCGAGCGCGACGTCGACCGTCGCGGCGACGACGGCGAGGAACCCGACGGCGGCGTTGGCCACGGTCACCGCGTCCGCGAGCCCGAGCCGCCGAGCGAACCGCAGAGGCATACCGTATCGGTCGCCGAGCCGGGTTTTAGGGTTTGTTATCTCGTCGACCGCGCGGCGGCGGCCCGGTCGCGAGAGTCCGGGACTGCCGAGGTGTGTGTCGACCGAAACGGAGGGCGCGGCCGCGAGGCCAAGACGCCTCGGTCAGGGGACGTACCAGATGCCGCGGCCGAAGTCGAGCCATTCGCCGACCACGACGTGCGGCATCGCGATGACGCAGACGAAGATGGTGTAGAAGGCGACCGCGCCGGAGAGCAGCGAGCCGCCGGCCAGCGGGTTCGGCGCGACGGTCCACAGGGCGGTCGCGACGCTCGCCGTGACCAGCGCCCCGACGACGAGGACGCCCCACGCGACGACGAGCGAGACGCCTTCCGTCCGGTCGGGCTGCTCCTGTTCGACGACCATGCTCCGCGCCGACTGCCGAAGCGAGTACCACAGCGGGAAGTAGAGCCCGATGGCGACGACCACGGGCACGAGCGCGAAGTACGCGACGAGCAGCAGCGTCTCCGCGGCGTCGAGGAGCCACGACCGGCTGACGCCGCCGGTCGAGCGCAGGCTAGTCGCGAGGCCGCCGCCGAGGTGCGTCATCACGCCAAGCCCGAAGACCGCGCCGAGCGCCGTGGTGAACGTCTCCGGGTTCGAGGCGGCCGGGCCGGCCAACCGACCGTCGAAGACGCCCAACATGATGCCGGTGAAGCTGTAGTAGGTCTCGGTCCAGAAGACGGCGGGGACGATCATCACGGCGCCGCCGCGGATCAGCGCGGCGAGCGCTCGCTGGGGCTTGGTGGGGAGGTGGTCGGTTCCGATCAGCGCGTCCATCACGCGGAGGTCGCCGTGCCCGCCCTTCGCGACCGCCGTCCCGAACGCGAGCGCGAGCGCGGGCAACGGCGCGACGACGAACAGGGCCACGAACGACGCGACGAAGCCGAGGTAGAGCGCCACGTACCGCGCGCCGAACGGGAGCCCCCGCCGGCGGAGATTCGAGAAGTGTTCGTACCCCCCGTGCGGGAGGTTCAACGCGACCATCCCGACGAGGTACGCGATCATCTGAGTCCGGAGCGACACGTCGGTGCCGACCGCGGACAGGGCGCCGAATCCGACCGCGAGGAGGAGCAGCGCCACGCGCGAGGCACCGATGGCCGTCCGTTCCGGTTCACCGAGGAGTCGCCGCACCGGGCTCGCCGTCGTCGTCGACATGGACGTACGTACGGCCGTTACCGGGTTAGGGCCTCGTCGCCATTATTCGGTGTTTTATATTCGGGTCGTCCCCGCGACCGTCTCCGCGAGCGTTTCGCCGCTCCGAAGGGGGCGGTTCGGGCGGCGGCGTCAGTACGTGTGAATCACTTCGCCGCAACGCGTGCACTCGATCGTGTCCGATCTGAACAGCCGCTCCTTCTTCTCCGTGGGGCCGTTACACTCGGGGCAGACGCCGATGTTCCGTCCGTCCGCCACGCGCGCGGACAGATCGAGGAACTGCCCTTCGAGCCGTTCGATCTGTTCGGACTGTTCTTCGACGACCGATTGGAGTTCCTCGATCGTCTCCTCGCGCTCCTCGACCGCGGTGGACAGCTCCTCGATGCGCTGCTCGTAGGCGTCTATCGCCTCGACGTCGATGGTGACGTCGTCGGTCTCCTCCGCTTCCTGTTCCGCAGTGCTTTCGCTACGCTGTTCGGCTTCCGCCTCGGCGTCGTCGTCTGCCATACGAGACTGGTAGAGCCCCAGGGTCATTACTTTCAGGCCGACAACGTCACCCCGACCCGCAGCCCGTCAGGGTCGACCGGCGCCGGACCCCGCGCCAGAAGGGGGCGTCGTCACGGGGCGATACCTGACTAGGTTGGCATCGATCTGAATAGAATATACACAGTATAACGAAGTGGGTATGGACCCGATAGCGCTAACCGCAGCCGTTGGAGCTGATCTGCTCGGGGACGGTCGCCCCGAGACGCTCTGGTTGGGCATAGGCACGCTACTGATGCTCATCGGGACCTTCTACTTCATCGTTAAAGGATGGGGGGTCACTGACAAGGAGGCCCGTGAGTACTACTCGATCACGATCCTCGTGCCGGGGATCGCGTCGGCAGCGTACCTGTCGATGTTCTTCGGCATCGGCCTGACGGAAGTTCAGGTCGGCAGCGAAATGCTGGACATCTACTACGCGCGGTACGCGGACTGGCTGTTCACCACGCCGCTGCTGCTGCTCGACCTCGCGCTGCTGGCGAAGGTCGACCGCGTGAGCATCGGCACGCTCGTCGGCGTCGACGCGCTGATGATCGTCACCGGACTCGTCGGCGCGCTCTCGCACACGCCGCTCGCGCGGTACACGTGGTGGCTGTTCAGCACGATCTGCATGATCGTCGTGCTGTACTTCCTCGCCACGAGCCTGCGCGCCGCTGCGAAGGAGCGCGGTCCCGAGGTCGCGAGCACGTTCAACACCCTTACGGCGTTGGTGTTGGTGCTCTGGACGGCCTACCCGATCCTGTGGATCATCGGTACCGAGGGTGCCGGCGTCGTCGGCCTCGGCATCGAGACCCTCCTGTTCATGGTGCTCGACGTGACCGCCAAGGTCGGGTTCGGCTTCATCCTGCTCCGCAGCCGCGCGATCCTCGGCGACACCGAGGCACCGGAGCCCTCCGCGGGCGCCGAGGCCTCCGCCGCGGACTGATCGGCTAGCGGACCCGACGCGGCAGAACAACACGGTTCAACCGTTTCCAGCGTTCATTTTTCGACATGACTGACACTACCACCGAACAGCCGCCAGTGCTGCGTACACGGTCCGTCGTCGGACTCGCCGCCTGCGTCGTGACCGCGCTCGTCGGGATATTCCTGATCCCGACGCTACAGGAGCCGGGAGGCGGGTTCAACGCCCGGTTCTGGACGATGGCGGCCTTGGAGCTGGTCGCCATGATCGGCGTCGTCTACTTCGTCCTCAACCTCCACGAGGAGTCGGACTGAGGCGGGCGAGAAGCGCGGCTCGCGTCGCACCGCCGATCGCGGCGGTGCCGTCGTTCTCCGCACGAGCCGCGCCCGTTCCCTGACCGTTCACTTCTCAGGCAGCCCGGCGTCGGCCCTCCCGTCCCGGGTCGAGGGCGATGTCTCGGCGAGCGCGCGCTCGAAGTGGTCACGCCCGACGGTCGGGTCGACCGGTCCGTCGTCGACGATCGCGTCCTCGATCGCGAGCAGCCCGGCCTCCCGGACCAGCGCCGCGATGTCGCCGCCGCTGTAGCCGCCGGTGCGGTCGGCGAGGGCGTCGAGGTCGACGCCGGCCGCCGTCGGCATCTCGCGGGCGTGGATCTCCAGGATCTCCCTGCGCGCGTCTCGATCGGGGAGCGGCGTCTCGACCGCCTTCTCGATCCGGCCCGGCCGGAGCAGCGCCTCGTCGATGGCGTCCGGGCGGTTCGTCGCCGCGATCACCGCGACGTCGGTCAGCGGCTCCAGCCCGTCGAGTTCGGTCAGCAGCTGCGACACGACGCGCTCGCCGGCGCCGGTGTCGTCGCCGCGGCGCCGGGGCGAGATCGCGTCGACCTCGTCGAAGAAGATCACCGCCGGGGAGTTCTCGCGGGCGGTCGCGAACAGGTCGCGGACCGCCTTCTCCGACTCGCCGACGTACTTGTCGAGCAGTTCGGGCCCGTTCACCGGGATGAAGTTCGCGTCGCTGAGACTCGCCGCCGCGCGCGCGAGCAGCGTCTTCCCGGTTCCGGGGGGGCCGTACAGCAGCACGCCGGACGGGGGGTCGATCCCGAGTTCCGCGAAGCGGTCGGCGTACTCGAAGGGCCAGTACACCGCGCGCACCAGCTCCCGCTTCGCCTCGTCGAGCCCGCCGACCTCGTCCCAGCCGACCGCGGGGAACTCGACGGTGACCTCTCGCAGCCCGGTGGCCTCGACGTCGTCGAGCGCGGCGTCGAAGTCGGCCATCCGGATCGCGGTCCGGCCGTCGCGGCGGACCGCGCGCTCCAGCGCCGCGTCCGCGAGGACCGCCAGATCGGCGAACACGTACCCGTTGAGCCGCGCCGCGACCGCCTCGAAGTCGACATCCATCGCGAGCGACGCGCCCTCGCAGAGCGCTTCGAGCGCGTCGGCGCGCTCGGCCGCCGTCAGCGGCTCGACCTCCAGTTCGCGGTCGAACCGCCCGCCGCGGCGCAGCGCCGACGGCACGCCGCTGGGGTCCGTGGTCGCGCCGATCACGACCGTCCGGTCCCCCGCGCGGAGCTCGTCGACCGTCGACCGGAGGCGGTCGGCCAGCGCGGAGTCGGCGCCGTCGTCGGCCCCGAGCGCTTCGAGGTCGTCGAGGAGGACCACCGTCGGTTCCCCCGCGGGAACCGCCTCGACGAGCCGGTCGAGGCGGTCCGTGCGGTCGCTCGTCCGCTCGCCTCGGAGCCGGGCCGCCGAGGCGCGGACGAGCGTCGCGTCGGTCGCGGCCGCGACGGCCTCGACGAGCGTCGTCTTCCCCGACCCGCGCGGCCCGTGGAGGAGCAGCCCGAGCGTCGGAGAGCCGGCGGACTCGAAGGTCTCCGCCGCGTCGAACCGCGTGGAGACGGCGTCCAGGAGGCGGTCGAACGTCGCCGTCGGAACGACGCCGGCGCCGGGGCCACCGGTTCCCGGGGACTCGGCGACGACGTCCGGGCCGTCGTCGGCCGCGACGGCGATCTCGGTGTCGTCGCCGACGACCGCCGGCGACGAGGGGGTCACGTCCCGCACGTCGAACCGGAGCGTGAGCGCGCCGCCGAGGCGCGTCACCTCGACCTCGTCGCCGACGGCCACGGCCCGCCGATCGAGCCGGCGGCGGATGGCGTCCTCGCTCCGCTCGAGGTCGACGGACTGCCGGTGCCGGAGCGTGATCGACGACGCGACCGGGAGCGACGACGCCGCGACGGTCGCGTTGTCACCCGGATCGAGTCCGGCGCTCCGGCGGAGCCGCTCGGGGAGGAAGACGGCACGCGTCTGGGCGTCGACCGCGACGACCGGGGCGACGACGCGGTGCGACCCCTCGACGGCGATCGAACCGCCGGGGGCGACGCCGAGGTCGGCGAGGACGGCTTCGGGGAGGCCGACGCGGTCTTCGGGAACCGACGCGGGCGGCTCGCGGACCGGAACGCGCACGCTCATCGTGTCCGGGCTCGCTCGCGGGACGGTCCGGCGGCGACTATCGTCGACAGCATACGTCGATCGTTACGCCTACCGACCACAAAGTAATCACCCCCTAACTGGACAGCCGACTGGAGCCCGGGCGGTCGGTCCACGCCGTCCAAGTCGTCCGACCCGCGGGGGGAGACCCGGACCGCCGGAAGGCAGGCAAGCATTAACCCGTGTCGGTGCGAAGGGCGGAGCATGGCGAACGCTCGGGCGCTCCTCGTCCACCCGGAGGAGGGGAGCGATCGGATTGAGACGGCGCTCGGCGCCGCGGGGTTCGAAGTGACGCGCACTGACACGGCCTCGTCCGCGGTCGCGAAGGCGACGACCGGGGAGTACGACTGCGTCGTCAGCGAGTACGCCCTCGCCGGCGACGACGGGGTTGCGCTCGCGACCGCGATCGAGGAGTCCGACGCGGGCGTCCCGGTCGTGATGTTTACCGAGACGGACGAGGAGGGCGTCCCCGAGGCCGCCTTCGAGAACGGCGTCGACAGGTTCCTCCAGAAGAACGGGTCGGCGTCGATCGAACGGCTCGTCTCCGACGTCTCGACGGTCTGCTCGGGGGTGCCGACCTCGGAGCCGCGACAGGACGTGTCCGACCACGAGCCGTCCGCGGGAGAGGTGACGCGGGCCGTCGAGGACGCGCCGATCGGGATCAGCATGAGCGATCCGGACCTCCCGGACTACCCGCTCGTGTACGTCAACAACGCGTGGGAGGAGCACACCGGCTACCCGGTCGAGGAGGCGCTCGGCCGTAACCCGCGGTTCCTCCAGGGACCGGGGACGGACCCGGAGACCGTCGACGAGATCGGGGAAGCGATCGCGAACGAGGAGGAGGCGACCGTCGAGATCCGGAACTACCGGCGCGACGGGACCCCGTTCTGGAACGAGCTGACGGTCGCGCCAATCTACGACGAGGAGGGCGAGCTGGCCCATTACGTCGGGTTCCAGAACGACATCAGCGAGCGGAAGGCGGCGGAGCGGCTCGCCGAGGAGCGCGCCGAGAAGCTCGCGACGGAGCGGCGCTCGCTGGACAGGGTGTTGGGCCGCGTGAACGGGCTGTTCAGCGATATCAGTCGCATCCTCGTCGAGAACCGCGACTCGGGCGTCATCTCGGAGCGCGTGTGCGAGGTCGTCGCCGGCGAACCGGGGTACGCCGGCGGGTGGATCGGCGAGGTGTCGTCCGCGACCGGTCGGCTCGAGATACGCGCCGCGAGCGGCGTGGCGGTCGAGTCGGGCGCGACGTTCGACATCGAGGAGACGCCGGCGGAGGTACGGGAGACGGTCGAGACGGGGGAGCCGCACAGCGGCTCGATAGAGCACGTCGCCGACGGCCCGCTCGAACCGAAGACCGCCGGCGGGCGGCGCCTCCTCGTCGTGCCGCTGACGTACGGAGAGCGGCAGTACGGCCTGTTGGCTATCTACGGCAGCGGCGCGGACGTGCTCGACCGCCGCGAGCGGCGGGTGTGCGAGTCCGTCGGGAAGATGATCGCGAACGGGCTCCACTCCATCGAGACCACGGAGATACTCACGACCGACCGCGTGGTGGAGCTCGTGGTCGGGATCCGCGACTCGACGGCGTCGCTCGCGCGGATCGCAGACGCGGTCGGCGGGGAAGTTGAACACCTCGGGACGACGCGACTCGACGACGACGCCTGCGAACTGTACTTCCGCGCCGACGGCGAGGGCGTCGACCTCGACGAGCTCGCCTCCCTCCCGCTGGTCGAATCGATGCGGACCGTCTCGGAGACGAACGACGGCGTCAGCTTCGCCGTCACCGTCACCGAGTCGCCGCCGCTCACCCAGCTGGCCGATCACGGCGGCGTCGTCGCCGAGGCGACCGCCACGCCGGAGGGAGCGACGCTGACGATAGAGGCGCCGCCCGAGCGCGACGTCCGGTCGATCCTCGACGTGTTCCGCGACGAGTACGAGGGCGTCGAGCTCCGCTCGCGCGTCGAGCGCGAGAGCCGCGACCGGACCGTCGCTGAGTTCGCGGCCGCGGTCGACGAGCGGCTCACCGACCGGCAGCGGGCGGCGCTGAAGACCGCCGAGCTGAACGGCTACTTCGAGTGGCCGCGGCCGGTCGACGGGTCGGAGATCGCGGAGCGGATGGGGATCACCCGACAGACGTTCCACCAGCACCTCCGCGCGGCCGAGCGGAAGCTGGTCGAGGCGTACGTCGATCCCCGGTCAAACTGATGGCCCAGGGGTCTGTGAGCGGGGGTGCCGCCGCATGAGCGACGAGCAGTCGAGCCCGAGCGACGACGGGCCGGACGCGGGCGACGATCCGTTCGCCGCGAGCGACGCGATCGTCGTCGCGGCCGACCCCGAGTCCGTGTTCGCGTTCCTCGACGATCCGGCGAACCACGCGGCGGTCACGCCCGGGCTCACGGACGTTCGGGACGTCGAACCGCTGGCGAACGGCGGGAAGCGCCTCTCGTACACCTACCGGATGGCGGGAGTCGGCATCGACGGCGAGATAGTCCAGACCCTCCACGAGCCGTCCGAGCGCCACGTCTTCGAACTCCGGGGGCGGCTCACCGGCACCATCGACCTCCGGACCGAGCCCGTCGACCGGGGGACGGAGCTGACGTACGCCGCGACGTACGGCCTGCCGGAGAACGCGCTCACGAGGCTCGGCGCACCCGTTGTCCGTCGGTTCAACGAGCGGCAACTCCGGGCGGCGCTGGAGAACGTCGCGGCCGAGTTCGACGGGAACGAGTGACGCTTCGGGAGCGGGCAGCGCGCGGCCGCGGCGCCGCGACCCGGGGACTGCGGGACGGTACGGCGTCGACAGGCGAACTATTAACCGTGGGATGGCCTAACTAGGAGGCATGGAACCGATCACCCTCCAAGCCGGCCTCGGCTTCGGGCTCGTGAGTGTCGGCCTGCTCGCGCTTCTGCTCGTGGTCGTCACGCTCTGGCAGTCGTTCGAGATCGTCGACGCCTACGAGAAGAAGACGCTCACCGTCTTCGGCGAGTACCGCAAACTGCTCGAACCGGGGATCAACCTCATCCCGCCGTTCGTCTCCCGCACGTACCCGTTCGACATGCGGACCCAGACGCTGGACGTGCCCCGGCAGGAGGCGATCACGCGGGACAACTCTCCCGTGACCGCCGACGCGGTCGTCTACATCAAGGTGATGGACGCGAAGAAGGCGTTCCTCGAAGTCGACGACTACAAGAAGGCCGTCTCGAACCTCGCGCAGACCACCCTCCGGGCGGTCCTCGGCGACATGGAGCTCGACGACACGCTGAACAAGCGCCAAGAGATCAACGCGAAGATTCGCAAGGAACTGGACGAGCCCACCGACGAGTGGGGGATCCGCGTCGAGAGCGTCGAGGTCCGCGAGGTCAACCCCTCGAAAGACGTCCAGCAGGCGATGGAGCAGCAGACCTCCGCCGAGCGCCGCCGCCGCGCGATGATCCTCGAAGCGCAGGGTGAACGCCGCTCCGCGGTCGAGCAGGCCGAGGGTGACAAGCAGTCCAACATCATCCGCGCGCAGGGCGAAAAACAGTCCCAGATCCTCGAAGCGCAGGGGGACGCCATCTCGACGGTCCTCCGCGCCCGCTCCGCCGAGTCGATGGGCGAACGCGCCATCATCGAGCGCGGCATGGAGACCCTAGAGGAGATCGGGAAAGGCGAGTCCACCACCTTCGTCCTCCCGCAAGAGCTCACCAGCCTCGTCGGCCGCTACGGCAAGGCCCTCTCCGGCTCCGACGTCCAGGAGATGGAGGGGCTCGACGGGAAGGAGTTCGACGCCGACACGCGGAAGATGCTCGGCCTCGACGACATCGACGAGATCCTCGGCCAGATCGAGGAGTCGGCGGAGATGAACGTCGAGGAGTTAGAGAAGGAGGCCGAGGCCGTGAAGTCGGGCGACGCCGGCGCGAGCATCAGGTCCGCGGACGAGGTCATCCAAGAGATGGACGACGAAGAGGCGGCGGAAGTGGAGAAGGAGCAGTAAATCGGCGCGGAGCGCGGTCAAGGCTGTCGATTCTCCGCGCCGAATTGGATCGAACGAAGTGTTTTTGTCGGGGCGTAGACTACTACTCGGCGTGACAGAGGGGTTCGACGGACGGAAACGCGAGACGCTCCGCCGCTTCGCCGCGGTCGGAGCGGCCGCGCCGTTCGTCGGCACCGCGAGCGCGGACGACGGAAGCGGGGACGCGAACGAGACGCGGGAGGCGATCCGCGGCTACGTGCCGACGACCCCCGGCGCGCACTTCTCGAAGCTCCGCGACGACCTCCGGCTCGGCACCGGCGAGGCGCAGTACCACCTCCGGAAGCTCGAAGAGGCGGGCGAGATCGAGTCGGTGAAGGACGCAGACTACCGGCGCTTCTTCCCCGCCGGGCGCTTCGACGAGACCGACAAACGGGCGCTCGGCTACCTGCGGCGAGAGACGCCCCGCGGGATGATCCTCGCGCTGTTGCGCGACCCGAGCGCCACCGGGGCCGACCTCGCGGAGGCCCTCGGCGTCTCGCGGCCGACGATAAGCGCGGCGGCCGCCGACCTGGAGGGCGCGGGCCTCCTCGACCGGACCGACGGCTACGCGCTGACCGAGCCGGAACGGCTGCTCACGCTCGTCGTCCGGTACGCCGACTCATTCGACGCCGAGGCCGTCGCGTTCGCCGACGAGGCGGCGTCGCTGGTCGCGTACGACCCCTGACTTCGGTCAGGCCGTGACCATCCACGTCGTGCCGGAGGAGTACCCCCACTTCTCGACGTCGATATCGGTGGCCGCGTCGACGACCGCGCTCATGTTCGCGCCGACCTCCTTCGCCGAGAGGTCGAGGTCGTTGGCGATCAGCCGCGACTTGAAGTACGTCCGGTCGGACGCGTTCTCGCGGAGGTACCGCAGGATACGCGCCTGTTTCGCGGAGAGGCCGGCCGATTCGGCTGCGACCGCGTCCGGGTGAGCCGTGCTCATACAGCCATCACGTCATCACCCCGCATAAGCCGGTTGGTAGGTCGGGTTAACACGCCGCTGTCCTGCGGTTTTCTACGGTGAGACGAGCGAGAGTCCCGTCCCAGCAGCGGGTTTGGGTACGGTCTTCGAACCGGGGCGGCGACGCGGACAGGCTCAGTACAGTTCGGCGACGAAGGGACCGAGCGCGCCGCTCACCGCGGCCGCGAGCGCCTCCGCCCGGTCGACGCGACCGTTCGTGAGCGCCCCGACGGCGCCGCCGCGCGTCGCGACGCCGTCGGTGCCGAGGAGGTCGTCCATCACGGGACCGAGTTCCGCCCCGTCGTCGATGCGGGCGGCGACGTTCGCCGGGAGCGCGAGGCTCGGCCCGGCGGCGCGGCCGACGCGGTCGCCGTCGGTCACGGCCGCCCACATGATCAGGAACCGCTCGTCGGCGCCGTCGAATCCCGCGACGCCGCCCTCGATGCCGACGCCGAGGTCGCGGTCGGGTTCGAGCGCCGCGCGGGCCCGGTTCTCCGCGCCCGCGACCGTCTCGGCGTGGCCGGTCGGCTGCTCGCTCACGCGGGAGTCGACCGGGACCGACTCGACCGCGACGCCGGTCGGACCGCCGGGGAGGTCGTCGTCGCCCGCCGACCCGACCGCCAGCTCGACCGCGCGCCGCTTCACCGGGTTGCCGCTGCCGACGCCGACTCGCAGGATCGTCATGTCCGGGCGTCGTCGTCCGGCGCCGAAAACGCCTCGGGATGGAGCAAGCGCGCCAGCCGCTCGACGCCGTCGATCAGGGCGGGGCTCGGCTGGTTCAGGAGGGAGTCGTCCAGGACGTGAACGGGGGCATCGACCCACTCGCGCCCGGCGACGCCGGCGGGGTCGACGCGGTCGCCGTGCCCGCAGACGTGGACGACGACGTGGTCGGGATCGGCGCGCTCGACGTCTGCGGGCTCCACCTCGCGGGAGCGCTCGCCCGGCTCGGCGAACGGGTAGCGTCCGCCGGCGGCGCGGACGGCGTCGGGGACCCAGTTGCCGGCTGCCATCGGCGGGTCGGACCACTCCTCGCAGTACACGGTCGGACGGCGGCGGTCGGCGACGGCCTCGGCGATTCGGTCGAGTCGCTCGCGGGCGTCGGCCGCGAGGCGCTCGCCGGCCTCGGGGCGGCCCACGTCGGCGCCGCGGGCCGCGAACCCGTCCAACGCGTCGTCGAGCGTTGCGGGCTCGCGGTGCGCGACGTCGAGGCCGCGGTCGCGGCAGGCGGCCGCGAGGTCGGCCTGGAGCGCGTCGCTCGTGAGGACGACATCCGGGTCGAGGGCGGCGACGCGGTCGAGGTCGGGGTTCAGCCACCCGCCGACGGCGGTCGGGAGGTCGGGACCGTGCGCCGACCCGGGGTCGGAGCCGTCCGGGAGGTCGCAGTGGGCGGTGACGCCGACGAGGCGGTCGGCCGCCCCGAGGCCGGCGACCGTCGCGGTCGCGCTCGGTGCGAGCGAGACGACACGGGGCGCGGACATGGCGTCCGATCCGGTCGCGGTCGTCTCAACGGTTTCGATCGCCACGCTGACGCGGCGCCGCGGCGGTGATAGCGGCCGCGGGCGGCCGAGGTCGTCCGCGCGTCCCGACCGATCGGGGATCGGCGAAAACGCGTGATAGATCGTGTTCTTTTGTCGAGATCCGAGCGACACGTTCCGGTCGTTTTAAGTTATCTTCTGCCGACGGTAACGTAAGATCGCTCTCGGGCAGTTTCAGTTTCCGGGGGCCACCGAGCTATGAGTGAACGACTACACACACGGGGGAGTCGCTCCCGAACGGAGACGAACGAGGAGGAATCGGAGAACACGGACGAGACGCTCAGCTGCCCGGAGTGCGGCGGGCACGTCATCAACGACGAGGAACACGGGGAGACCGTCTGCAGCGACTGCGGGCTCGTCGTCGAGGCGGACTCGGTCGACCGCGGCCCGGAGTGGCGCGCGTTCGACTCCCGCGAGAAGGACGAGAAGAGCCGCGTCGGCGCCCCGACGACGAACACGATGCACGACAAGGGGCTCTCGACGAACATCGACTGGCGCGACAAGGACGCGTACGGCCGGTCGCTCGGCGCGCGCCAGCGCCAGAAGATGCAGCGGCTCCGCAAGTGGAACGAGCGGTTCCGCACCCGCGACTCCAAGGAGCGCAACCTGAAGCAGGCGCTCGGCGAGATCGACCGCATGGCGAGCGCGCAGGGGCTCCCGGACAACGTCCGCGAGACGGCCTCGGTCATCTACCGACGCGCGCTCGACGAGGACCTGCTCCCCGGTCGCTCCATCGAGGGCGTCTCCACCTCCTGCGTGTACGCCGCCGCCCGGATGGCCGGCGTCCCGCGCAGCCTCGACGAGATCGCCGACGTGTCGCGCGTCGAGAAGGCCGAGATCGCGCGGACGTACCGCTACGTCGTCCGCGAGCTGAAGCTCGAAGTGAAGCCGGCCGACCCCGAGCAGTACGTCCCCCGGTTCGCCTCCGACCTCGAACTGAGCGAGGAGTCGGAGATGCGCGCGAAGAGCCTCCTCCGCAACGCCAAGGAGAAGGGCGTCCACTCGGGTAAGTCGCCGGTGGGCCTCGCCGCGGCCGCCGTCTACGCCGCCGCGCTCCTCACGAACGAGAAGACGACGCAGGCCGCCGTCTCGGAGGTCGCCGACATCTCCGAGGTCACCATCCGGAACCGGTACCACGAGCTGCTGGAGGCCGAGGACGGCCTCGTCGCGTAAGCGGACGCTTTCCCCGCCGACCCGACCGACCCCCACGCCGTTCTACCCCGACCAGCTAAGTCCCCGCCCGCGGTACGCCCGCGTATGTTCGAGGAGTTCGTCCTCGCGGCGAGCACGGCCGACCTCTCCGAGGAGCCGCGGGCCCGCGACCACGCCGACGCGGTGGAGTTCCGGATGGACCTCGCGGACGCCCCGCGCGACCAGCTGGCGAGCTACGACGGCGAGCTCCCCCTGCTCGTCACGAACCGGGCGTCGTGGGAGGGCGGCGAGGCCGACGGGCTCGCGCGCTACGACGCGCTCTCCGACGCGGTCGCCCGCGACGCGGTCGCCGCGGTCGACGTGGAGCTCGCCGCGCTGCGCGGGACGCACCCGGACCCGGCCGAGGAGTCGCACGCGACAGCGCTGCGTGACGCGGCCCGAAGGGAGGGGGTGGCGGTGGTCGCGTCGGTCCACGACTTCGAGTCGACGCCCGAGCCGGCCGCGCTGGTCGACCTGCTCGCCGACGCCGCGAGCGAGGGCGACGTGGGGAAGCTAGCGACGACCGCGACCGCCCCGGCGGACGCGCTGGCGATGCTCGAGGCGACCCACGAGGCGACCGTCGCTGGCCATCGGGTCGCGACGATGTGTATGGGCGAGCCGGGGCGTCACACCCGCGCGGTCGCCCCGGTCTACGGCTCGAAGATCGGCTACGCGCCCGTCGACCCCGCGGAGGCGACCGCGCCGGGGCAGTACCCGCTCGCGACGCTCCGAACCCTCGTCGACAGGCTTCGAGGCGGCGAGCCGGGCGCGTAGAGGCGGCGAGCCGGACGCGTAGGGACAGCAAACCGGGCGCGCGTAGGGGCGGACACTTTTCACGCCCGCCGTCGAACTACGGCGGTGAGATGGCCCTCATCGGATCGGATCAGTCGTCGGTGGTCTCCGCGTTCGGCCTCCTCATCGCCCTCGTCGCGGTCGTCGGCACCCGATTCCTCGGGTGGGAGTGGGGGTCCGGCCGACTCGTCCCGACGCTCGTCGGCGTGGCGGTCGCCGGGGTCGCCGTCGCGGTCGTCGCCGGGCGGGTACTGGACTGAACGCGGCGACCGCGTCGCCGTCGCGCACGTCGATCCGGTCGCCAGGCCCGGCTCGCCGCGTCGCCGACCGGCCGACGCGCCCGGGACGGAGCCAAACCGCTTTACGACCGCCCGCGTAAGTGTCGTCAATGGCGACGTGCGACGAATGCGGGGAGTACGAGAACCTCCCGTACCAGTGTAAGCGGTGCGGCCAGACGTTCTGCGCCGAGCACCGACTGCCCGAGAACCACAACTGTCCGGGCCTCGCCGAGTGGGACGACCCCGGCGGGGTCTTCGACCGCGACCTCGGCGTCGGCATCGAGGGCGGCGTCGCGCGATTCGACGGCGCCGACGAGCGGTTCCTGATCATGTGG
>NZ_SGTX01000014.1:0-78295 GCF_005435025.1 Halorubrum sp. CGM4_25_10-8A
CAAGGCTTGGAACAGGCCGCTCATACATTCGGGATCATTAGATCGCTGAATCTCACAGGCGCATCCGTCGATATCACCATTGACTGCCTTGTTATGGGGGCTTTCCGTAGTTCTACATAAGAGCGAGCATTTTGTCTGTGTGTAGGATCAACCCTCCACCGTTTCCGAAGCTTTTGTTGAACAGAGATCTCGGGGGACCCTCACACCACCATTTCCGGAGCTATCCACGAAAGAGGAACTACCGTCTCGAAAGATCCAGCAAAAACAACTGGTAACTGTGCTCTACGAGTGGATGTTATTCTTGGCAGTAAATAATATAATTTATTTTAACTTTTGTCTTAACTCTACTACGGTTACTGTTTTAGTTTAATTGACTTAGTCTTTTGCTTGTTTATTTGACGCTTCTTGAGATAGGAATACATGTATCTCGATAGCTTCGGAAACAGTGGAGTGACTGTGTTATTTAAATAAACGTAGCTCCGGAAGCGGTGGTGTGTGGGTTGTTTATATAGCTAGTAGCTACGGACGCTTCGGAAGCTACGGAAGCGGTGGTTTTATCATTTTGCTCTCTGAGACTTTCTGACATGGGAATGTTCCAGCGGGATCGTCAGGTGTTCGCTGACGCCGAACCCCTTGACGATTCCTACGAGCCCGAAGACATCCGCAAACGGGACGAGGAACTCGAAAAATACCAGCGTGCTCTCCAGCCGATCATCGATAACCGGCCAACGTCGAATATCTTCCTGTACGGGAAGACGGGGACGGGAAAGACCGTCGCGACGAAGTTTATGTTATCGCATCTAGAGGCCGACACCGCCGAGTACGACGACGTTCAGCTCTCGACAGTCTGGGTCAGCTGTGAGAACCTTTCCTCGTCCTATCAAGTTGCTGTCGCGCTTGTCAACGAACTCCGTGATAGCCAGGATAAAGACCGCATTAGTGCTACTGGCTACTCTCAGCAACGAGTTTTCGACATTCTCTACGAGGAACTTGATGCGCTAGGTGGCACCGTCGTGATTGTTCTTGACGAGATCGACAATATCGGCCATTCCGACGATATCCTCTACGGACTCCCTCGCGCACGATCGAACGGCTACGTTGACGACGTCCGTCCAGTGATCGTCGGCATCAGTAACGACTTCCAGTTCCGGGACAGCCTTTCGCCGAAAGTCAAGGACACACTCGCCGAAAAAGAGATTCTTTTTCCTCCGTACGATGCGGATCAGCTCCGCTCGATTCTCAGTCCACGCGCCGAGAAAGCGTTCCACGACGATGTGTTATCAGATGATGTTGTCCCGCTCTGTGCGGCATTTGCTGCTCAGGATACTGGATCGGCTCGACAAGCAATTCGACTGCTTCGTGAGGCTGGTGAACTTGCGCAAGCCGCTGATTCCGACGCGGTAACTGAGGAGCACGTTCGGAATGCCCAAGACGAACTCGAAAAGAACCAACTCTACGAGGGGATGCAAGAACTCACGACCCAAGGACACGCTGTCCTCTGTGCGCTCGCATACCACCAGGCGCTTGATGATGTCCCTGTGCGATCTCGTGATCTCTACGAACGATACGTGAAAATCTGCGACCGTCTCGACACCGACAGTGTGAGCGAACGTCGTGTCCGGGATCACCTTTCAGATATGAATATGCTCGGGCTGATCAATCTCTATGAGCGGAACGAGGGTCTCTCGGCTGGTCGGTATCACGAATACGAGCTTGATGTCCCATTGAAAGCAGTGCTCGAGGTTCTTCTCGAAACAACTCGCTTCGAAGAGCTCGCGAACATCATCCAATCGACAGCCGATGATAACAATCTGCTCCAGTCGGATATCTCCGACTACTGAGCTCCTCTTCTGTGATCTTCAATACGAAATCGCTCCTATCTTGTTTCCAAAAGCTTCGGAAACGGTGGAGGGTCTGTAGTTTCTCAAGACTCCGAAAATAACGGAACCAGAGCGGAAACGACGACTCTGGTCCTACGCCACGATCGTTCTGAATTGTTAGTCAAGGGGATCAGACCCGTTACTGAAAGCTCCGGAAACGGTGGAGGGTTGATACCGTGAGAGCTCAGTTGCTCCAGCAAAATTCAGACGAATAGAACAACCTAAAATTCTGTATACTGAGCTCTGTATTAGTCTAAACTAACGCTCATACCCCAGTTTGGGTATCTGATAAGATAGCTAGTTCACTAGAAGAAATCATACGGAATAGCAGCCTGTCATGTAGATCCAACAATCAAATAAAAGGAGATATAAAACGAGAAAGTTACTGTGATGGACATGCGCGATATACCCCGTATTCGATCTGCTCTCCAACAAATAGACTCAGCGAAATTAGAGGAACTAGTTGCTGCTGTGTGGTCTCAGATGGGTTGGTCAACGCGGGTATCACAGCAAGGTCGAGACCAGGGAATCGATATTGTAGCAACTAAATCGGACCTGATTGAACAAAAAGCGATTATCCAAGCTAAACGGTATAGTGATTCAAACAAGGTTGGTAGACCAGACATTCAGCAATATTCTTCGCTGAAAACTGAATATCCCGATGTGGACTCCATTATTGTTGTCACATCTAGCTCATTTACAAGCGAGGCGAAACAACTAGCTGAACAGTTAGGTGTCAAAATTGTAAATGGTTCTGAGCTGGCTGAGGCTTGCGTTCAGAACATCTCAGAAGAAAATCTCTCAAAATATATTGAGTATACTGGGTCGGGGAAAGATATCGTGGAGAGTAGTGGTCAGGTGAACTCTGACCGGATTAAAATAAATCAACTAACTAGTTCTGAAGAAGACCTAGCAGACTTCTACTCTGGGTATCTACGACGACTCTCTGAAGCGGTTCAGCACGGCAATCATGAGCGAACATTTTTTATAAAGATTGATCGAGAGCACAACGAAACAAGTGAGTACACAGTACGGGGTACCACTCACCAAATCCAGTTTCCCGCAGAATCTCCAAAACTATTGGGACAATTACAGAAAACCGCAAAAAAGTATGGCTGGACAGTAGTCAATTCTGAAACCTATGGCTCCGGCGCTGGCGGTGTTGAGATGGTCGTACCTCCCGAAGAAGCAAATATGTTCTTTATATCTTTAGACACCACTTTACCAGAATCTCCTATCCCTAGGCGCCAAGCACGCATTATAAAATTGATGCTTGAACGAATTTACGACCAGGACCTATCTGGTTCCGAAATTACTGACTTGGTTCATCGCGCTCACAATGACCCCGCTATAGAGTCTCATACACGGGTTATTAGATGATCTATTTGATTCTGATTTAACACGTTCCTGGAATCAGATCTCCCACGGGAGATGGGGTCGGTGAAATTTTGTCTATTTAATAAAAGGTGGAATCGAAATATAAAATTTGAAGAATTAAGACAGGCGGGATGCCTCTGACCTACTCCTCCCTCCCCGGTGGTTGGACGACATCTCCGAGGGATTGGACCAATTGGATCCCATTATCGTAGTCAGTCGTCACCCGATATCCTTCTTCATCCTGCTCGACGGCCCCCACGCTGGGATGCGCGAGCAGTTGGAGGGCGGATCGAACCTCTTCGGTGGTTGGGATATCGTTCGAGCCCTCCATGCCCACGACGATCCACCGGACGTCCTCCGCTGTCTCTACGGCTCCATCGGCACGCTCGAGAGCTCGGATGACCGCAAGAAGGATCTCTCCAGCATCGATCCGGTCCTGGATGTACTCATCGAGGAGGTCGAGCCTGTCGTCTTGGAAGGCTCCTGAGCGTGTCAAGAGGGCCAATATCTCCTCGGGTGGGACGGCATACTCCTCCCGGCGATCGAGCAACTCGACGAGGTCGTCAACGGCGATGGTCGTTAGCTCGGTCGTTTCGGCGTTATCGATCACCTTCGGAGCAAAGCCTGGGGCGACCACGATGGCGTGATCAGCCCCACGCTGGCGCCGGTGTTTGTCCACGTTGGTGACCTCTAGAGAGTTGACTCGCCCGTTCCCTCGGGCCTTCACTTCGACAACGACGTGTTCGGGGGATCGGATCTCCACGTCGGTATCACCCCCTCCTTCGATCCAGTCGGCGGCACAGCCTAGCCGGGAGAAGGCCTTCGCAACGAGTTTCTCGAACTCCTCGTGGGCGTTCCCGTCCGTGCTGGCCGCCCGGAGTTGGTCAGCGAGGTCGGGAGTTGGTCCGTCGTCTTCGTCGTCGACGGGGTGAACACGTTCGCCGGCATCGGTCAGGTCGGCAATGGCGGTCTCGACTGATTCCTCGCCAGAGAGTTGGTTGAGGCGCTTGTCGGCGACTCGGGTAAATCCCTGCGGGCGGTAGGTCTCGTCGTAGCCAACGAGTTCGTTGAACTCCTCAATGTCGACGTCAACCTCCTCAATATCGGTGAGGAAGGTCATGTACTCCCAGGGGCTTTCCTCGTTCCAGCGACCGTGTTCAACGTTCTCTCTCCAGAGATACTCCGCAAGGTCGGGGTCGTGTCGGAGTTGGAGAACTTGCCCCCTCGCGACGAACGCCCCATCGTGGTAGACGAGCGCGATGTCGTTGCGTTCGACGTTCCGCCACGTCCCATCTACTGAGGTCCCCCAGACGTGGACGAGATCGTTGTCAGATGTCGTCCGAAACAGTTCGAGGTCGTCGTCATTGAGGTAGGACTCAATATCCTCAATTGGATGCCCATCTCGGATGAACTGCTTGTAGTCCTCAAACGCGTCGTCGCGACCAGCGGGGAGGATCACGATCCCGGTCATATCTCGTCGATAATTGCTCCCGACTCTCAAATAGTTGATCGCTACTGCCCTCAGAGCGACGCTATCCCGTCGCCTTCTGCGGATTCAACAGAGAAGTGGATATGAAGCCTCGAATTGTATTCTCCGTGGTGATCGCGCTGTCTCCCCACCGATTTATAATCTGAGAAGCAACATGTTTCTGTATGAGTCGGTCACGTGGGAGGCTTTTCTGTGATAAGCGGTTCAGCGAGTTTGGTAGAACCCGTTTGAAAGAGATGAAAGATGAGATCTCAGGCCTGTCTTCTGAAGAACTTCAAAGCAACAGTACGGATTCTCTCGCGTTGATCTTTGCGGCGAAACACACACCCTCACAGATTGAGTTACAGGACCCGGTCAAGGAAGACGGTGGTGAAGTTGAGAAGGATGTAAGCGACCGGCAAGATATCCCTTCTTTCGGAAGCGGCCCTACCTATGTAACGTATCACCGGCTCAAAGTCAAAATCCCGTTCAACGTCGACAAGGAAATATTCCGACATCGTCCCAGTAGCCACGATTTGAACCCGCCGCTGTATGATGAACTGAATCGCGGTGAGGTCGTCTACTACATCGATTATAGGACGGAGAATCGGGAGCCGGAGGAGATTAAAGAAGAGATCGAGGGCGACATACGGCAATGGACAGAGAAGGTGGAGAAGTACGTCGGAAACTTGAACAACGATATTGAATCGATGCAGGAGAAGTTCCGGAAAGATGCGCGGAAAGCTATCGAAAGACGTCGAGATAATATCGAAACGAAACAGCAAGTGATGGACGATCTCGGCGTTGAAACAGGCACCCCTGGAGACCAGGGATATGTGGTCCCTGAAAAGAAACGAGATATCCAGATAACGGCCTCTGAAAGCGATAGCACGTCTGAAATCCTGCCGGAACAAACCTTCGTAGAAATACTCGATATCATCGACGATCTCGGTCTCAACATTGAGCGATCTGTAGAGAGGGTCCGAGACCTAGACGAAGAATCCCTCCGTGACATCTTCCTAATCGGGATCAACTCACACTACGCTGGCCTGGCTACAGGGGAGACCTTCAACAGAACTGGAAAGACAGACATCTTACTCCGCTACGACAACAAGAACCTCTTCGTAGCCGAATGTAAGTTCTGGAAAGGCCAATCACAATACAAAGACGCCATCGACCAGCTCCTGGACAATCTTACCGTCCGTGATACCCAGGCCTCCCTCCTCATCTTCTCAAAGAATCATAGCTATTCACAGATGCAGGAACGCGTCAGGGAAGCCACTAAAGATCACAAAAAATACGAAGCCCAGCCCTCAGAATTCGCCGACCACGACGTCTACCGATTCCAAAACAATTCAGAAACTACGGTGAAAGTCGCGGTGAAGACTTTTGACCTACACAGCTAAACTCAGTACCTCACAAAGCATCCTCAGCTAGCTGTTTCTGAAGCCTGAGTTCTGTGGCGGAGCGGTTGTGCTGGGTGGTCTTGACGAGAAGATTGTCGACGAACCGACGGAGAGCTGTCGCTGTCGGCGGCGGCTGCCGCCGACGCGACAGCGTTGCCACTCCTGGCGGAGGCTAGCCCGGTCGGAGATTAGCGAGTAAACCGGTCGTCTGGTGGTCGGTTTGCGGGGACGGCCCGACGCGTCGCGAGGGCCGTCCACGCTGCCCGTTGAATCATGGTGATGAACTCCTTGAACGACCACTTCCAGAGGCGACGCCCCCCACGGCGGGGCGTCGCCACGTATTCCCAGTGTAAATACCGCCAGACGTTCTGTAACAACAAGCTCACCACGACGTACAGCAGCCGTACGACCGGATTTTGTGTCGAGGTCGTCGCAATACTTTGCTCGGAGAGTCGGTAGCTGGCCTCGATACCAAAGCGTTTCGCGTAGTGGTATCGAGCGTCTCGTGGTGAATCGATGAACGGCGCATCAGCGGCGTAGCCGTGACGCGCCACTCCATGTTCGTCGTACCGTCCGTTTTGATACGTACAGTCGATGTAGACGGGAAACTCGACGGTCCAGCTGTGACCGTCGAGTTTCGCCGTCATGTCGTGTTGAATCACGCGACTCCAGCCTTCCGAGAGTTCTTGCTTGATCGTCTGTCCCCAGCGGACGATCGGCATGACGTAGGCGTGGTTGTGTGCCTGAAGCAGCGTCAAACACTTGCTGTCGTAGAATTCGCGGTCAAGAAAGACGGCCTTGACCTCGAGGTCAAGGCTGTCGAGGATACCGAGAAACTCTGCGAGGACACTGCTGGCGGTGTCGCCGTCTTCGAGACGGCGCACCGCCAGCGTGTAGCGTTTGTTCTTCACACGCGCGTAGAGTGTGGCATAGGCGTGGAACGCAGTCGTTCCACGCTTCGCTTGTGAGTGGTACAGGCCGTCTGTCCCATCTTCGTCGCCGTAGTAGGGCCGCAGGTGGAGGTCTGAAACGACCTCCACCTGCTGGGGAAGGACGTCGAGAACGTCCTTCTGAAGGAGCGCGTTTCCGACTTGCTCAAGCGTCTCAAGGTCGAATTTGGTGCGGAGATGGTAGAGAACCGAATTTTCGTGGGGGGCGTCTTCACTTTTCTCACAGAGCGTTGAGACCGAGGTCCCGTCGGCGCACGCGCCGACGAGGACCTCGTAGATGTCTTCAGCATCGATCTCGGCGTTTTCAGCGAGTGTGAGAGCAACTTCCTCGTCAAGAGCGTTGACGAGGAAGTTAAGGAGTTGGTCTTCGTGGATTTCATCGTCTGCTTGCTGGGTTTTAGACACACCTTCTGCAAGCAGACGTCTCAACTAACCGGCTTTGTGATGTACTGAAACTTCTAAAAACGGAGGGACTGGAAGGCCTATATCTGTTTCCAGGGCTCAATTAAAACCCAAGTATCTGACCGAATTCATACTTACTGAACATAGAGGGTGTGTTGCTTGTTGGGGTGATCGTCCGATATATACTATCTCAGCTGGACCACTTGTCCTCGGTGTCCCAGAACCTTCCCGCTACCAGCTCTTCCAATATCCACTTGCCCAACCGATACCCACGATCGTCTATTCCCACAAAAATAGTTCCTAACGCAGTTAGAACTGCGCCTCGCCCGTTAATTGGACCTCGATTCCACCCCATACGTACTGCTACATCCTCGTGAGAGGATTCGAGATACAGTTCTGGATCATACGCGAGTATCTCAACAATTACAATTCTCAGTAAGGAAGCCAGAGAGATAATGACCGCAAATACCGTTAGCAGCACGCCTACATACTGAACCGTTGTAATGACAGATAGCCCAATAGACGCAACCCCAGCGGTGAACGCAATAACGAATTCACCGTTTCTGAGCTTTTTATCAACGCGATCGGTCGCATCTCCCATTTCTCGGAGCATCCAATATCGATCAACTTTTTTGTCGATCTGATTGTAACGGCGGAAGATCTGTAACATATCGTCACGGAATGCCTCCATTCGACGGGTGTCCAACCAACGATGGATACCGGTCCGCATCCAGTCATCCACTGGAAGCAACTTCCCCAGCCATGCAGGGATCGTGGTGAGTAGAACAACAACGATCGACAGTAGGATGAAAGAGAAGAGAATCAGAAGAGCGGGAACCGCGATTACTATCGCAAGGGCAGCAAAAATCGTATATCGACCCCATGTACGCAAATTATCGCGCATGGTGACACATTTCGTCCTGTTGGTATAGGTTCTGTGCGCGACAAAATGACGAACTTACGTTAGTAGTTCCCGTGCGTCCTGGAATAAAACACAAGCCCCGGAATACCGGTTTAAAGTGTGATTATTTAGGCCTTGGATGGGTGTCTCGCTCTATGGCGTGGTTTGGTGATTTTCGGAGCGAGGTAAGAGAGAAAACGCGGGCATCGGATCTGGCTTTGATTTTCTCGGTCCCGGTCCTCCTTTCGCTGATCTTCCTGCTTCCTCAATCGATTCAGGCTTCTTTGATCTTGGACTACGGTAATTACTCTATCTTCAATCTCTGGAGTTCGGCCTATGTACATCGAGGATTCGACCACTTCAGCAACAATTTGGGGGCTTACTGCGTGCTGATCGGCCCGATTTACCTGCTTTTCGTACTGGCTGATGAACCGAAGCTATTCCGATACACGCTCCTGACACTTCTCCTCATCCTACCATTCGTAATATCCCTGAGCAACATAGCCGCTCTTGGGTCTGGAACAGGAGCAGGCTTCTCCGGAATCGGTTCCGCACTCTTCGGACTCCTGCCCGTCTCGCTATTTCTATTCATCCACAACAAAGTCTCAGAGGACATAGAACCAGCACACGGAGTCGTACTGTTCCTCACAGCCGTCGCAATCATCACCTGGATCTACGCCGGCGTTACTGCGGCAGCTGGCATCTTGTTGTTTGCCGCTTTACTCACCATCTACGACATCTCCCAGGTAAGCCTTGAAGAAGTAAGAGAAGCTGCTGCCGAGCTATCCTCGATGGAGGGTTATTTTGAACTGGTGATGATCGCGGGCCTCCTATTCCTGCTCTCTCCCCTCATGCTCTTCCCCCAGAATATCGCCCAAGATGGCACCACGGTGAACATCCTGTCTCATTACCTAGGACTTCTCATCGGATTCTTCGGCCCCATCATTTACCTGGACTACCGAAGACGTCGCCAGTAGCTCTGGAACAGCAGGATAGAAGATTACTGAGATCGAATCAAAGATTTCACGATACTGTATCAACTTCTTTGCTTTCTCGTTTTGAAAGGCCCAGACCACGTCCTCATCGTTGTAGCTGTACTACTTGAGGAGCGCATTACAGCCGGCTAGTACAGCGTCGTTGCTGCTGCCGCGGGGGGTATCGCAGCGAGTGTAACAACCGACAAAGAACAGCAAGACACGCTCGTCGGCGTCGTCGCTGCCCTCGCACTCGTTCCGGCCGCTACTGCTGGGGGAATACATTGCTGTCACGAGTGCCGTGTTGAATAGCGATCTAATTGGCTTATATCACGGAGTAGAAGGACGATGCCGAGGGAATCGATTCTGTCCATGAAAGTCGATCTCCTCAACTTCGTTGAGCAGTGTCGGCACCTAGTCAAACAAGCGTTGGGGAAGCACGCGGGCGAGCCCGCCAGCGGGGGGTTCGCCCGCTGGAAGCACGTCGTTCTACACTGTTTTCGGCTCTAAGAAGACCACAGCTACCGCGAAACGCCGAATCGGCTGGAGTACATGGCCGAGATTCGTGACGTACTCGACTTAGATCGGGATGATCTGCCTGACTATCGCACGCTCTACAAGTCGTTTGATCGGCTGAAAATGTGGGCATGGCGGGCGCTGCTGCGCGTTTCCGCGCAGCAGCATCCGCAGTCTGGCCACGCCGCTCTCGACAGCACGTTCTTCGACCGCCGACGTGCGTCGGCGTACTTCCGCCAGCGGGCAGGACGGACGATACAGACGCTAAAAGTGACGACATTGACTGATGTGGAATCGCTTGCTGTTCGCCATCACTAACATAGAACACTGTGTGAGCCGCTGTAACCGTGGCTGAGCATCTATTCAACACAGCAGATTGAACGGAAGCGAAAAATGCCCGTTGCGGGTCTGTCGTGGGACTGTGTGGGAGGAATTAGCGCAATAATCACGACCACAGAAGCTGCTCATCCATCAAATGAATTACAGACATGATACTTGAGATTTCTCTTTCCAAAAGCAGGGACGAACTCTTCTGAGAGTGTTTTTCGATCAGCAGCTCTCCCCAGCTCAACATCTCCATCAATCGTTTCGGCTCTAATCGCTTCGCGTTCCACAATGCTAGAGAGATCCACTTTTGGGGTGGCTTCTTTGATTTCTCCAGTAGCAAGGTGTTTCATCCAAAGGGTCCATCGGAGTCCATCAGTGCCAATCCCTACGAGGTACTTTTGATCGATATCGCGGAGGTATTTACAGAATGTATCCTCTTCGAGGTATTGGCGAATGTCGGCTGTGGCGTCTTGTTTCGAACCTCGTACTAATTCACGGTTTGCTGCTTTCGCTTCCACGAGACATACCAACGAGTCGTCGACATTCTTGAGGAGATAATCCGGCTGTCGAGGTTCCACTTTACGATATGTTATTGGTCGGCGAATGAAGTGTGCGCCACCTGCGCTGTACTCTTCGGATGTTGGACTCCGGTATCCGAGCCCGTGAAGAACCGGCTCGATCAAGTACTGTTCGGTAAATACCTCGGGTTGCTGTTCAACCCGCGCTCCAGGAAGTGTCCCCGGATTACGAAGGATATCTGCTAATTGGCCTCCTTCGTTGAGCTCACGGAACTTTTGCGCAAACATCTCCATTTGAAGACGAACTCGTTCAGCAACCTGGTAATCTGGGCGGAGAGTAGGATGTAAGTCGGCGTCTTCAGCCATATGATTCGTGTCGGACGTATTGTTGATGTATCTGTTTGTTGGTTAAGATGAATCTCCAATCTCGGGCTGAGAAGGTGAACTGTATGTCTTTTCTACCTTCTGTAAGGACGAGGGGCTACGGCACGTACAGGCGGAAGCGATAATAGAGATTGGATCTGTTGAAACCCTTAAGATCTGATAGGATTGGCGTGCGAGATACAGAGAGTGTAGATAGCACGGAAACTCCGTTTTTTTCCATCTAAATCCGGAACTAACCATAGAAGATGTATGCTGACTCGCTAGTATTCCGTCCCGCTAACCAAGCAGATGGTCATCTTCTAGAGGGGTTCAGTCCCACTTCCGCGATTTTTAAGTTGTGAAATGGTCATAGAGGTATTGTGTACGAATTGGTCCACCGCTATGCCCCCCAGAGCCCCGCTGGTCGAACTGCGATTGCTATCATCGGCGGTTTGCTCGGTGTCCCCGCGTTTGTGCTCGGACTTATCGGACTGAGTGGAAACGTTGCGGCAGGCCTCTTGTTTCTCTTGGTCAGTACAGTAATACTCGGAATATCCGGACAATTAACACTAGGTGTCGTCCGTCAGGCGAATGCGTCTCCAGCATCCAGTCCACAGAACGACCAACAGATAGACGAGGCAAATGAGACACCGATTGAAACGCTTCGACGACGATACGCGGAGGGCGAAATTGACGACGAAGCATTTGAGCGACGTCTTGATCAACTCATCGAAACTGAAGAACCGGAACAGCGAAAGACCGAGAGTGAACGTGTATTAGAGTAGGTATTTACTCTGACCGTATCGATATATATCGATTTCGTCACTGCGACGTGCCACATTCGCGCGCTGTATTCAGCATAGCTTGAATAAACTATCAGCCTCTGTGGATTTCAACAGAGCCATTCGAGTCTACTAAACACTAAGTTGCCTCCCCCTGATCCTCTTTCCTAAATGATCTCTCTCCCTCCAATCGTCGACAATGCTGATAGGACGGTCGAAGATGTCTACAAAAAAATAATCCCACAGACCGAAGAAGCACGTATCGCTACTGGCTATTTCTATCTTTCTGGTTTCAATCTTTACCGCGAGGATCTCGAACAACTTGCTGACCCTGATGAACTCGGTCATGCTCCCATTCGCATCTTGATGGGCCGGCAGACGAATCGGAGTACAGCAGATGAAATCGGGGACGGACAAAATCTACGCAGTAATCTCAAAGATGAGGTTGAAGAGAGTATTGAGGAGTTGAATAACGCCCAATTGGGGCGGTTGGATCGGCTACGAGATTTCATAGCAGAAGATCAGGTTAGCGTCCGCGTGCGAAATCCAGAAAACGGATACTTCCACGCCAAAGGGGCCTCGTTCAGAGCCCCACGCGACGATGATGACTGGGCGACTGATGACGATACAGACACACGTCCATGTGCAACTGTCGTCGGGTCGTCGAACTTCACGGCTAGCGGACACCGGAACAACATTGAACTGAATCTCACGAGCCAGGATAGGCGCGAGGCGGAGGCGTTCGAAAGTTGGTACGACAACCAGTGGGCGAATGCCGAAGACTTCAGCGAGGAGATCATCCGAATCATCGAGAACAGCACGAAGTATCAGGACTGGCAGGAACAGCAAGAAGACGAGTCTGATGACGACGAGAAATCCGATGACCTAGGGACGTACATCGAACCGTTCGAACTGTACAAGCTCCTCGCGTACGACGAATTAAGCGGAAACGTCAACATCCGCGACAGTCCGTTGTACTACTTCCAGACGCTCGGGTACGAGAGCGCGAAGGAGAAGCTCTCCCAGTTCAACGGCTGTATCATCTCCGACTCAGTCGGTCTCGGGAAATCTTTCATCGGCGGCGAACTTCTCCACGACTACCGCCAACGTGGGGACCGCTGTTTACTGATCGTGCCTGCGAACCTCACCGAGCAGTGGGAAGATCTCCTCCAGGACGACACCGACGAAGACGGTAATCCGTACTTCGGTCTCGAAGTCGATGGAACGCACCTCGATGTAGTGAGCATCAGTAAATTCCAAAACCTCGCGTACGAGGAAGTTCAAGACCTCAAAGACGCGTTTGACGTTGTACTCGTCGACGAGGCCCACCGGTTCCGGAATCACGGGAAGTGGCGACCGACACCGGATCACGACGACGACTACAAGGGAACGCGTCGCCACGCCAACCTCCGTCAGCTTCGCGGAAAGACGATGATCATGCTGACGGCGACGCCGATCAACAACTCCGCGACCGACTTGGAGAATTTGATCAGCTTGTTCACTAGCCCGGAAGAACTGCGAAATAAGGCCTCGTTAGACTTCGGTGCCTTCGAAGAGTACATCGAACTCTCCGAGACGCGCAAGAAGATTGCTGCCGGGAAAGAGGAGGCGAGTGATGAAAAGCTTCAGAGTATCACCGAGCAGCTCCAGCGCCATTCGGAGGAGATCTCGAAGATTCTGAACGAGGTAATGGTACTGCGGACGCGGAAGCACGTCAAAGACCAGATCCAAGACGAGGAGGACTTCGAGATGAGCTTCAAGCCGCCGACGCTCAGCAAGGAGCAGTATTCGCTTCCTCCGGCGTACCAGCCGGTGTATCGGATGCTGCCGGACGTGATGGACGCACTCCATCTCCCGCACATTACGGTGAAGAACCCGAAGGCAGGCGGGACGCTGAAGGCGCTGTACAAGCTGAACCTGCTCAAGCGGCTGGAGTCGTCGACCTACGCGTTCGTTCAGTCGATCCAGACGCTACACCAGAGCGAGCGGCGGCTTCTCGGGCTTCTCGATGGACTCCCCGAAGAGAAAGAGATCGACCTGTTGCGGGCGGCCCAAGACGAGGAGCAGGCGGAGACGCTCGACGACTTCGTGGAAGGAGACGACGCCACCGAAGATCTCGAACAGACGCTCGAAGAGTTCGGGTTCGACACGACCGCGGTTCGTGCGGACGAAGACACGGAGACTGACGCGCCGGACGAATTGGCGGACGCGACAATCGGTGAGGTGAAGACGTACATCCGAGAGGACCTGACGCTGATCGCGTACTTCCTGTCGCAGTTCATCGGTGATATCGCACAGGACTCCGGCGACGTGAGCGATCAGGCCGTCTCGACGAGGCAGTGGCTTCACGAGCACAACGCCGGCGTCCTTCCGGACGTTCCGGAGGAGGAGCTGAACCCGATCCTCTACCCGCGGAGCGATCTGAGCGACGTCGACGGAGCGACCCGGGAGTTCTACGAGGCGGTGTTCTCGCTTCGGGAGTTCCGCGATCCGAAGGTCGAGCGGCTCACGAACGTTCTCAACGGCTACGACAACGAGAAGGTCCTCGTCTTCACGCAGTACCGCGCCACCGCGGACTACGTCCACCGCACGCTACTCGACGATCCCGACTCGCCGCTTACGGAGGCGAACAGCGCGGTCGTCAAGGGCGGCGACGACAACAAGCAGGATGTCATTCAGCGGTTTGCGCCGGAGGCATCGGGGTACCAGCAGACGCTAGCTGAATCCGGCGAGGACGAACTCCAGTACGTCATCGCGACCGACACGCTCTCGGAGGGGGTCAACCTTCAGGACGTGTCGGTCCAGATCTCTTTCGACCTGCCGTGGAACCCGATGCGGATCGTTCAGCGTGTGGGGCGTATCGACCGGATCGGGAGTACCGACGAGAAGTACGTCCACAACTTCTACCCCGACGGTGACATCGAGGCGGCGATTAAGCTGCTGAAACGGCTTCAGGCGAAGATCAACGACATCGCGCTCATCGTTGGCAAGGAGAACAACATCCTCGATCCGAACGAGGACCAGATCTTGGAACAGACCGGCGTGGAGACGGAGAAGACGATCGGCGAGCTCCAGGTGGACGAGATCGAGGACTCGCTACAGAAGTCGCGGGAGGTCGAGGACGTCAACGAGCTCGACGACACGAGCAAGAACCCACTTCTCCGTAACGCGGGGAGCGACGAACACGCCGCGTACGAGCGGTTCCTGCTCAAGAAGGAGCTGAACGAGGAGTTCGGTCTCTCCGAGGACGACTTCGAGTACGCCGCGGACTACTTCGAGGAGTCGCCGGAGGAGCGCGAGCGCCTGTACACGAACGTCACCGACCACGACTCCGGGCCGCGTCCGGGCGTGTTCGGACTCGCGCACCTCTGGTTCGACGACGAGGACCGCGACCCGCCCTTGGGTCGCGTTCGGCGGGCCTTCTACTACAAGCCGTTCGCAGACGAGGTGAAAGAGCGCCCCGTCGGCACGCTCAAAATCGATCCCGAGGTGAGGGGAGAACCGATCACGGGCGACGCCGACAACGTCCTGTCCAACCGAGAGGAAATTCAGGAGGTCCTCGACGAGCGGCTAGAGGCGATTCGGGAGGGGCAGGTGGAGGGCGCGTTCAAACAGGGGGACTCGTTCTCGAAGGAGCAGGAGACGATTCTGGACTTCATCGCACACTACCTGCGACCGAACCACGGGGGGGAGTCAGTTCCCACCGACGAGTACGAGACGCTCGACGAGTGGGCTGAGAATCTCAGCGAGCGGCTTCAAGACGTGAAGTTAGCTAATACTGACGAAGACCGGATTCTCCGAAATACATTCCGATACGAGGACCAGTACGACTCGTTCCCAGACTGGCCACCTGTCGAATTCCTACAAGTATTGGAGGATTTCTTAGAAGGGAACGTTGAGGTTTCGACTGAGTTTCAAGATACGCTTGTAGGTGAGAGTGAAGTTTGCGCCCGGTTGATCTGTTGGGGTGTAGTAGGGAGTTAGTCAGGCTTCATTTCGTTAGATTCGAGAGAGAGCGTCTTGCTCTTCCTCGTCCAACCCGAAGATTGCTGCTGCGAGCTGGTTGTTTAGGATCTCTAGTTGTCTAACATCATCATCTGAGAGTGAGTCATACTCTTCGATAATCTTCTTTGACACTACCCGTAGCATATTAGCTGCTACCGTGTTAGTCTCTTCTGAGAAACTCCCTAACCTTTCGATCCCCTGAGTCCTAATCGACTGGGCTAATTCCTCGTATTCACCTTCGTGTTCGTCCAGCACTCTCCTGAGATCGGCGCAGAGCGTCTCTTGAATTTCTGGAAGATAGACGGGAGCAGCCTTCAATTGTTCCACTTCCATTTTCATGTAACCGCTGTTTTTTGGAGGACAGATTGGCTTAAGATACGAGAAAATTGACTGGGTATTTAGTAGTCCAGTCAAGTAGTAAGGGTCTGTCTTCTGGGGTGTAATACCGTGAATGAATCCTGTAGAAAAGAGGTAACCATTCGTGTCGATACAAAAATGAGGCTTGTTCACCACAATATCCGTCACCACCTTTGTTTCCTCAAAGTAAGCGGGACTTCCAATTCGGGCTAATGAGTACCACGGTCTACCAAGTTGCTTCCAAGTCCGTCGAGAGTCCTTTCGCCCGAGGAGTTTCTCCTTATATTCTTTCAGCAATTCGTAGGACGTGGGGTATTCTGATTCAAAAGTATCCTCGTTAATTAATTCGTACTCTTCGTTCACCGAATTATAAGGGAAGAAGGTTACCTCCTTGGGGGTTGAAACGTTCCACCGATTCACATAATCTGGAGTGATTATCCGTTTCCAAATACCGGGGTTTACTGTGCCGCTGATTCTGCTGTTTTCAATTGTGTAGCCTTCTGGTTCCTCAGATATGATGTCCGCCTGTAGTGTGGTGTTTTGTCCAGATTTTAGTGGGCTACCGACTGTAAAGAGTTCCTCGTCGCCCAGCGTCGTGTCACTTCTATCTAAAATTTTCTCACGCGCGGCTCGCTCGTTTTCTGTCAGGATCAGCCAACGATCGCTTCCAAGCGTGTCCACGGGAAGGGTGAACTCCACGATGTCATCCCGTTCGTCCCAATTGAAGGATGTAGACACAACCTCTTCGACAGCCTCCTGGGACCGAACTGAGACACAGTTTATATCTGTGCCTACATGGCGGCTGCCGAACAGGATCGTGCTGTAGATTGTGACTTCATCGAATGGAGAATAACCGGTGAAGTCGTAGATTTGCTCAAGTCCATATTTCTGAGGAAGGGCCTCTCGGAGCGACTCTCCATATTCCGTATTCATGAACTGGTTTGAGGTGATGAAGCTGGAGTGCCCCTCCTGAGTCAGTAGTTCAAACGAGCGTTCGATGAAAGGAACGTAGAGATCACACCGACCAGTAGCGGTATCGTGTAGATCTTTGTAGATATCTCGCTGGAGTTCATCTACGCTTTCGATGCGGACATACGGCGGATTCTCAAGAACAACATCAAACCCGTCAGACGCGTCACCCCTTTCATTATCCCCAATTGCGTCATACGCATCCGGAAATTCCATTACCCAGTGGAACGGATCGATCTGGTCGATGTCTTCTTTAAGTAGACCCCGCTCCACGAAGGAGCGAGCCAGCTGATCCGCAGGTACAATCTCGAATATCTCTTCGGGTTTTCCGGCCATAGCATCGCGGTTGCCCACCTCCAGATTTGCCGCCTTTTTCCACGTGCGGAAGCCCAAATCGTTTAATTTCTGATCGAGATCGTCGTCGATTTGGTCGGAGAATTTGAGCTTGAGCTTGACGGATCTGTTTGAAGCTGAGATAATTTCCCGAAGCTCCTCTGGTTTGGAAATATCATCTTCTACCTTGGTATCCGGCAGGTCAGCGAACCATTCGTTCAACTGAGCCTGCATCTCATCATGGAGGTTTTCAAGCTCTCCCCTGAGGTGAGAAATATCCTTTTCAGCATTTCTGTAAGTCTCGATGCTCTCTCGGTACTCTTCGAGATCTTCCTTCAGTAGCTCGGTGATGAGAAGTTTTTGACCGTCAACAGCGACCTCTGTACTCTCAAAGCCGATAAGAGAGTCGCCCGATCGGATGTTGAAGTCGATATTTGGTAGCGGCTCGACCTCACTCGGCTCATCCTGAATGTTTGCGACCATCGATAGCCAAAGACGAAGTTTACAAATCTCGACTGCACCGTCATCGATATCCACTCCATAAAGATTATTCAGAATAGCCGTACGTTTCGCGTACAGCGGTGCCCCAGCTTGGCCGTTATTAATTTCTTCCAGTTCATCGCGAGTATCTGAGTCTAACTCCCAGCCTTTCCCCTCCGCTTCGAGCTGCTGGAAGTACTCGATACACTGGATGTAGATGTCCACGAGTACGTCCTGCGCGGCGAGCAGGAACGCCCCGCTCCCGACCGCGGGATCGAGGACGTGCGCCTCCTTCAGGATGTCGTGGTACAGCGTCTCCACGTGCTTCGTCTCCACGTTCTCGGTGGCCGCCTGCTGGGTCATCGTCCCGCCGTCAGCGACCGCCGCCTCGCCATCGGTGGCTTCGACCTCGGAGAACCCGAACACGTCGTCGATCTCGTCGTACTCGGCTTTGACGGCGTCGTTGAGCTGGTCGAGAAGGTACGGATGGATCGTCCGGCGAGACATGAAGCCGGTGATCTCCTCGGGCGTGTAGTACGCGCCCATCTCTTTCTGATTCACCGTCTGCTCGAAGATGTGGCCCAGTATCGCGGGCGAGAGGTTCTTCGGGTCGACGATGTCGAGCCGCTCGTCGACGTTCCAGTTCCACCCCGACAGGAAATCCAAGACGTCGTCGAAGAGCTCGTTCGTCTCCTCGGTGGACTCTCCAAGCTTCGCGTCCGGGAACTCCTCCTCGACGAGGTTCTTCGCGAACAGCCCGCCGTTCAGGTACGGCAGGCTCCCGAAGTCGGGGTTCTGCTTGTCCTCCGCGAGGTAATCGAAGAACAGCGGCCGGTAGAAGTTCTCGTACCGGTCCTCGCCGTCGTCGACGACATCGCCGGGCTGCTCGTGGAGGTAGTTCGGATTCCGGTCCAACAGGCGCTTCTCCTGAATGAAATACAGGAAGATCATCCGGTCGAGGATGACCTGGACGTAGCGCTGCTTCGCGTCGCCGCGATTGTCGGGGATCCCGGACACTTCCTGAACGAGGTTCGTCCGGAGTTCCTCGAACTCCTCGTAGAATTCCTTGACGACCTGTTGGGTGTCGTAGAGCGTATCGTAAATCGCAGCAGAAGAGCCGTACTCGATAGAGTTGAGCTTCTTCAGAACTGTGTTCTTCTCGCCGCTGTCACTCGTGAACTGCTCTTTGGTAAACGAGATCTTCTGGTGCTTGATCCGCCCGTGCTGCTGGCCTTCCCAGCTTCGCATCCGCGTGAGGAAGGTGAACTCCTCGAAGTCGTTGGTGGCGACGAGATTCGTGTGTCGAGATCGGTTGTCCGGCTTGAAATCCGTCGCCGTCTCACCGGGGCCCGCGTTGACGAGTACGACGAATTCGTCATCGGCGAGTTGAAGGACAAGTTCGTTGCTTTCCCCGAGGTTTGGACGCGGTTTCAGACCGCGTTTCGCGAAGGAATCGGCGATATCTTGGAGGGAATCCCAGCCTGCGATGTCCTTCGCAGTAATCTGCTGGACTGACATACATATTGGGACACCCGTTACTTGTATGAAAGTATGGGAATCCTCCGCTAATGTCCCAATCTTAATGATTTCAACGGAGCCAGATTTATCCTAATTGGACAACCTGAACTATCAATTAGCCCGCTATATACCACACAGAGACGATGGACGAAACGACCGCTCGCAAGCTCCTCTCGGAGATCGACGAGCCAACAGAGCCGACGCTCCGAGAGCTACAGCAGACGGCCATCGGTAGCGTTGAGACGGTTCTCTCAGATACAGGCTTTCCTACCCGAGAGGAGGTCAGCCGGCGGCTCTCATACACGTTCTACTACGACTGGGAGACTGACGATCCGGACATCGTCCTCCTCGTTCAGGATCCAGGGAACCTCCATGAACGTCACTTGTCGGAACTGCGTCCGCAGAACCCACTCGCCGGCGAATGTTCGGCTCGCGACCAGATCGGCGTCTACCGCGAGTTTGCCAAGAGCTGGCTGACCGGGCGAAACGCCGATTTCGCAGAGCGTTTTTTCGGGACGCTCGCCCGTCACGATCTCATTTCGCTCCCGAACGGCTGGCACCAGTACGTCGAATCCGGGCAGTTCTATCGAGACTTCTACCTCGGCGACGTCGTGAAGTACCGCGTCGACGGCTTCGGAGTTGCCGCCGAGCGCGCCTCGTATCAACACCTCCTCAAGCAAGAACTCCGGGCGTTGGATCCGGATCTTGTGATCACCTTCGGCGGAAATGCGTGGCCGGCACTCCGACGCTCGACCACGCCGGAGCCCGTCATGGAGACGGACGCCGACCCAGAGAGTATCATGGCCATCCACGGGATACTCCACCGTATCTCCGAACCGGTCAATACCCACGTACTCCCGCTGGCTCACATGAGTGGGCAGGTCTGGTGGCGGTTCCCACCTGAGGAGTACATCTCGCGACTCAGCAAGGCGCTTGAAGTGCTCGAACGCCAGTAGCGAAAACGACGGAGCGTGACACGCATCGTCTCGATATGAGATAGCGACTCTACAGATTGTGGGCAGTCACGAGTTTGGGCGGACTACATGTCGAGATAGGGGCCGCAACCCAAAAACGTGGTACTATAGCCTATCGCTCAACTGGAGTAGGTTCACTGGCCATCCGTGTTCGGTTAATACTCTCAGTAATAATATACACATTGTAAGATCACCTGAATCGGGCGTACGCGACGGAATCGAGCGGTGCTCAAATCCCACAGAACCCCCGTTCGCGCTTAACCGAAGATCAATGCTCCGTACATCGATGAACGTGAGTAATCATACGAACACAACAGTAACTGAGAGCAACAGAGTGATTACGATCGTATAACCAACGACCGGTAGCAGGTTCACTCTGATCACTATCCCCTCCTTGCCGACGAGACCGACCGTGGCTAGTGCAGCGATCACGTTATGGATGGATATCGCATTGCCCATCGCCCCCGCAGCGGCTTGTGCAGCGACAACGTGGACTTGGTTAAGACCCATTTCACCGGCCAACTCGTACTGCATGGGACTGAACGTGACGTTAGAAACCATAACGGATCCGGTCACGAACGTCCCTATCACGCCGATTGGTGCCACTACGGCAGCATACATCCCATCGAAGATACTTCCGATACCATCGGCGAGTGCTAGCATCATGCTCTGATCACCGGGAACACCTGTGTACTGACCCGAGTGTAGCAGGATGCCGACGGTGGCGATAATAAACACGAGTGCCACAGCGGGACCGACAGCTGTTTTTCCGGCTTTGTTCCATGCGCGCGTGATCTCGGTGTACGAAAGCCCATACAGTGGAATAGAAACGAGTGCGGTTACCACGAGCCACGTACCCGGGGCGTATGCCCACTCAACACCGTTCGTGATTGTCGTTCCGAATATATTCACCCACGTCGGAGCAAACACATTGATCTCAGTGAGCACTCTTCCAACCGGGGTGAAGTCACGCGTCCCCACGAGGAGCATGACGAGGAGTAAGTACGGTACCCACGCCCGAACGAGCGAGATGCTTGTACCGCCATCTGTCATGGTGCCTGACCCGGTTTCGGAGTCAGTCGCTTTCCCAGTGGCTGTTGGCCCCGTCCACGTCTCTGGCCACGCACCTTCCGCGGGGAGTCGCCATTCATTCTGTGGGAGGAGTAAGCCACGCTTGAGCACAGTAACTGTCAGCCCGCCGCCGACCATCGGCGCGATAATCGATGGAAACTCCGGACCAACGAACGTGGCAGTTAGTACGAACGGAGCGATGAACGCACCTCCAGCGAACAGCGCGAGCGGAATGACGGGCCGTACTGCTGTGAGCGACCGCTTGGTGGTGTCTCCGAAAAAATAAACGAGCATTGAGACAGTAACCAACGGCATGAACAGTCCGGGAAGAAGGTGGTAGATACCGACCAGCCCGCTTACATCAGCGGAGAACGCTGTGGCTTCGGCCACAGAAACGCCATTAATCGATCCTACTGCCTGTGTCACGCCGGGGTGAATCGGTACGCCGACCGCACCAAACGTGGTCGCGATCGCATGTCCAACGAGCGCGACAATAACTGCTGCGAGCGCTGGAAACCCGAGGCCGACCAACAGGGGTGCGACGATCGCTGCAGGAGTTCCAAACCCTGCGACTCCTGTCAGAAATGTCGTAAGAAAGAACCCAACGAGAATGGTTTGGACTCGGTGGTCGCTACTGATTGAGGCGAATCCGGAAGTGATCCGCGAGATCGCGCCTGCCTGCTGAAGAGTGTATAGCAGTACCAACGCACCGAACACGATCCACAGGATCTCGATGGCAAGGAGTACTCCCCACGCCGTTGCTGCTCCAATCCATCTGATCGGGAGCTGCCAGACGGTGGCGGCTACGATAACTGCTGTTAGCCAAGCGATCGGCATCGCTTTTGCTGCTGGCCAAAGTGCCCCTACGAGTAGCGTCGCGGCAACGGTGAGCGGAAGCGCCGCTGCGGCAGCTAATAATAAGTCACTCATCAGCATCAACCTCCACAAGAGTATAATGATCGAGTGATCTGATTAAACCGGGAAAAATTTGTCTCGCTAAGTAACCACAAAAGGTTTCTATAATATTTTTCTCTGGTTTTGCGAAACTACTCATGTTCACATAATGGGCTGAATACAAAAGTATATGTTTGCCATGTAAAAACACGAATTATACATAATACAAGATATTTGAATAATAAAAAATAAGGATAATGAAGACCGGTGCTCTATGGGAACGATCCGTTATTGATAGACTGCGGCGATGATTCCTCGGACATGATATCACTTTGCCCCCCCGGGTATCGATGTCAGCGGGCGCGGGATTTCGATCGGACCGCTACAAGTGTGGAGAGCGGACCTCTTAGGCGCATGCTAGTGAATAGTCCAATGGGAAACGCGAATGAACGGTCTATACTAGCGATATAGCAGACCACAACTGAAGCGTTACTACACCGAGATTGATCAACTAGAGGGATTGGTGGGTCCGTCCTCAATAGCCTGCCGAAAGGCAGTCAGAATCAACTCCGCACACTGGAGCCGAGGTGGTGTCAAGTCCATTCCAACATGCTCTTCAATATATTCGGAGTCCCACTCAACAATCTCCGAGACGGAGACACCAACCATCTGCTCAGACAATAGTGAGGCACCGGCCTGTGACAGTGTACACCCGTCACCGGTGAAGCGGACTGTTTCGACTGTGGTCCCATCATCACTGAGAACTACCTGAAGTCTAACTCGGTCTCCTTCAGGGTGCGTTGGGCCGACACACTGTGGGTTTGTCATTGCTGCCTCAACATCGGGAGAGGGAAGCTCACCGTAATTCCGGGGATTCTGCGAGTGATCTGCGAGTAACTCTTGGACAAACTTGTTGTTCATAAGAGCACTAAACAGCCTCATGAACAAGATTGTTCGGCTAGTCAGCCATCCTTGGTCCGTTGTATAACGAGGACGTCTGTGGATTGGATCGCTGATTTCAGAGAATTCGGACGTTGTTTGGCTGTATCGTGTGTCTCGCCATAATCTGGGTCGGTTCAAAAAATCACATAGCGAGTGTGTCATCGAACGGATATTATGAGTGACACGAGAAAGTATTTGTCTCGTTGAGTTCGAAGAATAGCGTTGGAAAATACAGCTACTCTTGACACAGATCGCTATACAGAGGGTATGTGAACTGATCTATGACACCCTCATATAGTGTCTAAAAAGCACCGAGAAGGAAGTGGTAATCGACAACCACGAAAAAGTATGTATTTTTATATACTCACCCGGCCGAAACAGAAAGTCTGACCAACGTCGCGTTGTATGCCCGCGTCTCGACCGACCGTCAAGACCACGAGCGACAAATCTGCGAGCTCGAAGAGTTTGTCGGCAAGGAATATCCTGACACAAGCGTCGAGCGGTTCACCGATATTATCCCGGGGACTAATGACGAGTGTGGTGTAGAGTATCACCGGCTTCGCGAAGCGATCGCTGATCGGGAAGTTGACGTTGGCGTCAAGCGGTTGTATGTATGCGGCGCCTACCGGTCGGGGACCGGACCGGTACACGGCTTCCACGGTCGGATCGGGCTGTTGTGGAGGCGGCGCAATCCGCTTCGAACCGGAGCGTCCGCGGTGGACTGTCCGCCGACCGTCTGATCGGGTCTCCCGATCGGTTTCAGTTCACGTTGCGGACAGATTTATAAAACTACCATGGTGGATAAGGCCACACATTCATGTTGGATATAGTAGTTATTAAAGACAGACACGTCCTCGCGGAGGAGGGTCCGGTCCCCGTTCAACACGAGTATGACACCACAAATCACCACCGAACAGGACCGGGAGACCGACCGAGACGGACCCTCGCGCGGCGAGATTTTCACCGCGTTGAGCAACGGACGGCGACGAAACGTGGTCACTTATCTGGAAGAACACGGGGATGACGCCCGCGTCCGCGACATTGCCGAGCAACTGGCGGCGTGGGAGAACGACCTCGAGATCAACGAGGTGACGTACAAACAGCGGAAGCGCGTCTACACCGCGCTCCACCAGTCGCACCTGCCGAAGCTGGCGGAGAGCGGGTTCATCGACTACGAGCCGAACAGAGGGATCGTCTCGCTGACCGAGGAGAGTCGAGAGCTTCAGGTGTACCTCGAAGTCGTCCCCGAGAACGAGATCTTGTGGAGCGAGTACTATATAGGGCTCGCCGTCGTCTGCGGACTGCTCTGCGGCGCGGCGTGGATCGGGACGGTCCCGTTCGCGGGCGTATCTGGCTACGTGTACGCGGTCCTCTTCGCGGTGCTGTTCGGCGTCTCCGGGGCGGTACACCGCACGGTGACGCGCCGGAACCGGGTGTAGGCGCTCGGGGCGGGACGCAACTTAGTGTTTAATAGACTCGGATGGTCTGTTGAAATCCTCAGCAGTCGATGTTTCCACACTCAATTGTTCAGTACGCAGGCGCGTTCTATCGGCTAATTCAGGATCGGTTTTCAGAAAATAACGCAGTCCTCGTGCTGACTACACCCTCTGTATCTTGTACGGCCGTCTTATGAGCTGGTGGATGGTTGGGGCGTGCCGTGTTTTATCGCTCACTTTCATATAATAACTCTATGAACACTCGTCTATCTATGGATGAAGATGCGGTTCGGACCTACTGTCGATCACGCGCAGGCCACCATTGAGGCGGCACCACAGATGGACGAGGCCAACACGAAAGCCGCTCTTCTGCGAGACTTTCTCGACCTACTCGATTGGACAATCCCCGACAACACGCAGTTAGAGTATTCTGTGAAAGCCTTCGGATTGGCACACCGAATACGAGATCGCAGCATTAGATGTGGACTACCTTATTCAGTACCGTGGATCGACCCCGAAAGCAGCAGCAAACAACGCGCTGATCCGGTCAAAAGGCTATACACAGCGGTGGATGTCGGAAACATCCTACTCGACGGTCAAGCGAACGCAGGACTCCGCCCTGCGTTCGCAGTTCTGATGCCGACAGTTCCGTGAGATTATCCTCTCATTCGCCCTCAACAACCTCAAGAAGCTCACCAAAACACTGTGATCCCGCTCCCGTACCGCATTTTCAATAGAGCAGAAGCAGCGAGAACTCGCCCGTCTCGTGGAGCGATGTGGCCTTCATGTGGAATTTGATGGCCCTTGGTGAATTGTCTTGGGTGTCGACATACTCATCGGTGAGCCAGACCCGAGCCTGGTCGTTTTGAGTTTCCGAATTCGTTGATTCTCTTATTCGTTTAGATGGCTCGGAGCCCTAATTGCCCCGCTTAGCGCTCCGAGCTTCCGACTCATTAACAAAATCGGAAACTCAAATCGGTACGAGCAGATCTATCCTATATGGGTGAAGAGGGATGATCCACAATGGATTTTATGTCAATCGAGGGTTGGCATAGAAAATCCGTCGGTAGCCTCTATTCCGTTTCCGCCGAGTCGCGGAGGCCGTGTTCGTTCCGCTGCGCACGCCGTATTCGTTCCGCGGCTCGTGCTGACGTCCGTCGGCTCCTCCGTTAGCCGAGAAAGTCGATGCCGGTGATCTCGAACCGCGCGCCGCCGCTCTCTGCCTCAGTCGCGACGACGTCCCAGCCGTGCGCGTTGACGATCGTCCGGACGACCGAGAGGCCGTAGCCGTGCCCGCCGTCGCGCGTGGTGAAACCGTGGTCGAAGACCTCCTCCTCGCAGCCGTCAGCGATCCCGGGGCCGTCGTCCTCAATGAAGAAACCTGTGTCGAGGGGGCCGACCCGGACCGCTGCGTCGTCGCCGCCGTGGTCCGTCGCGTTTTGGAAGAGGTTCTCGAACAGCTCGCGGAGCCGGTCGGAGTCGCTGCTTACCGACGGGACGGGGTCGTAGGTGAGCGTCGCTCCCGACTTCCCACCGAGGCTCCGCCAGGCGGCCTCGACGACCTCGCCGACGTCGGTCGGCTCCGGGTCGCTGACGACGTTTCCCTGTCGCGCGACGCGGAGCAAGTCGTCGACGAGCCGTGCCATCCGGTTGGTCGTCTCACCGATCCGTTCGAGGTGTTCCTCGTCACCGGCCTCCTCGTACAGCGTCAGGCTCCCCTCGATGACGTTCAGCGGGTTCCGGAGGTCGTGCGCGAGAATGTCGGTGAACTCCTTGAGGCGGTCGTTCTGCCGCTCTAACATTCGCTCGTACTCCTTCGCAGTCGTCGTGTCCCGGCTGATCGCCGCGTACCCGTGGAACTCGCCGTTCCGCAGCGGCGACAGCGTCAGGGTGCCCCAGAAGACGGAGCCGTCTGCGCGCCGGTGCCAGTGTTCGAACTCTACCGATTCCTCTCTCGGCTCCGCGAAGAAGTCCCCAAGAAGTGAGTTGGAGTCCGCCTCGCCCTCGTCGTCGGCGAACAGCATCCGGACATGTCGGTCAAGGACCGCCGTCGCGTCGTGTCCGTAAAGCGCCATCGCCGGCGCCGGCCACGCGATGATGTTCCCGTCGGCGTTCAACATGAAGATTGCGTGCGTGGAGACGCCTTCAAGGAGGCGACGGGCCACGTGGTCTCCTGACTCAGAGGCGTTCGTCGGAGGATCGAGGGCATTCGTCGCAGGGTCGGGATCGTCTGTCACACGAGGGAATTACGCTCCGGTTACCAGTCCCTTCGGACTGGCTTACCAAGGTACTTATACCAGAACCAAGCGGCGAGGCCGCGGGCGTCAGTCTGCCAGTTCGACCACCAGGACTTCCATGTCGGAATCCGTGCCCTCGGTCCGGTACTCCCACGTTCCGCGGGGGTCGACGCCGTTCTCGAGGGCGTCGCAGAGCACCCGACCGAGGGCGACCTCGAACTCTTCTGTACTCGATATGTCGTCTTCGGATGAGTCGTCAGTTGTCATGATGAAACGTACACTCGACTGCGATACGATGCTGTCGCGAAACTCACCGCCGCACAAACAGAGACCGCAGTCGTCTGTTTCTACGAGTATTGATAGGTCTCTTAAACGGATAATACTACCGAAACACATGGTACACCAAGGTGAATCGCGCTCCGGTAGAAGGTTTCTACCGAGTTTTTAACGCGTTTGCGACAGAACAGTGCTGTATCTGATGAGTGTTATCGTTGAGTTGACTATTCCATCTGTCGAATTCGAATTGGGGCGGATCCTCCGGATCGAAGAGCCGACGCAGCTCACGCTGGAAACGATGGTGCCGCTGGGCGGGAAACCTACTCCGTTCGTTCGGATCCGGAACGAAGTCCGCGAGACGTTCGAGCGCTCCGTCCGCGAACACCCCTCGGTCAACGACATCCAGCTCGTCGACACCCACGAGGACGAGACGCTGTACGCGCTGAACTGGGACCCCTCGGAAGCCTCGCTGCTCCGCCGGATCCTCGACTTGGACGCGGTCCTGCTGGGTGCGACCGGAACCGCCGACACGTGGGGGCTCGAACTCAGGTTCCCGAGCCACGAGGCGCTCTCGTCGTTTCAAGAGTTCTACCTCGACGAGGACATCGACGTCTCGATCGAGCGCATCTACAACCCCACGAAGCCGGACGCCGGTCCGTGGTACGGGATGACGCCTCCGCAGCGCGAGACCCTCGCGGCCGCCGTCGAGGCCGGCTACTACTCGCTCCCGCGGCAGATCTCCACCCAGGAGCTCGCGGACTCGTTCGGCATCTCCGATCAGGCCGTCACCGAACGCCTCCGGCGCGGTATCTCCACGCTGGTACTGAACACGCTGCTGGTCGACGAACCGGACGAGTAGCCGCGGTTCTGGCGGTGAGGCTCTGTTGAAACCCTATTCTTCAGACACATTTAGTAACAACTATCTATTGCTTGGTGTACAAGGGTGAATGGGGGAGAGCGCTGTAGTTGTCAGAGGCACAGGAATCTCTCCCCACCCCTCCGATAAGTGCGTATCATTACAAAATTTCTGCTTTTGATAATCATATAATGTTCTAACGGCTAATTCAAACGCTCTTGCGAAGTAGATTGTTGATATCGAGAGCTGTGACTGAAAGTCGAAGAGGGCAAGGGCACCGCGCCAGCGGTGCCCGATATGTTCCCAGTGAGCCGGTTTGTGTCGGAATCGGCTGCAGCGGACCTGCTCCAACAGGTTCGCTGGCGTGACGGCGTCGAGTGCCCCCGCTGCCGTTCTGACCTGACGGTCAGAAACGGCAGCTACCGGGTGTATCAACGGTATTTGTGTAAGAATTGTGGTCGAACATTCAACGACAAGACCGGCACGATCTTCGCTCACTCGAAGCTCTCGCTGAAAGAGTGGTAGTTCACGATCCACGTGTTCTTACGGTTCAACACGAGTATTCGGCAGATTGAGGCGGAACTCGATCTTTCCTACAGAACGGTGAGACGGCGCGTCGAGCGCTTCGCCAGAGCGCTCAACGCGCGTTCGATCACGCTGTCTGGACCGGTCGAAATCGACGAAGTGTACGTGTCTGCTGGTCTCAAGGGCCGCGAGCGCGACCGAGAGTCGTGCTCGCGTGGCCTGTCTACGCGTGGACGCGGAACATATGGTGGTGACAAGCCACCGGTGTTCACGCTGGTTGATCGTGGGTCGAACGAACAGTACGTTGTACCAGCGAAATCCGCGGACGAATCGGCCATTCGACTCCTGCTGGCCGACCGCCAGCAGGAGTCGTTAACCGTCTATACCGACGGATTTCGAGCGTACAATCCACTCGATGAGGACGACGCATTCACTCGGGAATACGTCGTCCACAGCGACGGCAAATACGCTGACGGCGACATCCACATCAACACCTGCGAGAGCCATGCGTCGCTGACGCGACGGTGGCTCTCGCCCCACCGAGGAGTGTCAAAAGACAAGCTAACGCCGTATATCAGAGCCTTTCAGCTACGGCGAGAACTCTACAGAAAATCAGGTGAGGAAGCACTCAAACTCGCTCTCAAAGCTGCGCTCTGAAAATCAACAACGTGCTTCACAAGAGCGAATTCAAAAATGATCGGTGGGAAAAATGTTCTCAAATTGACTACAACTTCTGTAATCTCGCACGGCGTTTCTGACATAGTGTAGGTAGATCCGTAATGTGTGTCGGTGTGTGGACCACCTGTACTGACCGATCCTGCCCCCCCAGTTTGGACAGTTCGTCAGTGTAACATACGCGCCTTCTATTCGGCACGGACTTTGTATCAGTTGTAAAGAATTTCAGCAGAGCCTTTTATTACATCTGAGTAGGCAGGCGTACAGGCATTCGTCTTTAGTTAAGCCCAGTAGTAATACTATATTGCCTAATTATGCGCCAAAGTGTTTGGAGAGGTGGATCTCACGAACCAACTGCTATTGCCGCCAAAATCAAGCAATAAGCATCTGCTTCAGACCTGAATTTCGAACCGTAGCTGGTGTGATTGTCCGGAATCCAGCCCAAAAACACCGCCATGAGATATTACCGGGAGTATTAACTAAAGACGAATGGGCGTACAGGAAACGGGGGTTTTCTGAACACCAGTATGAGGACTAAAAATAGGCCTACCTACAGGCCTATACAGAGATGGCGAAAACGAGAGTTAGTCAGGGGGCGAACGGGCAGTACAAGATCACCGTATCGAAGGGGTTCGCCGAGGCGATGCCTGTCCTCGTTGTTGCGTGGGGCGTCACGAACCGGGCGTGGGCGCTTGCTCAGATGCTTGATGTCCGGGTCCTCACGCTTGAGGATCTCTCTGTAGACTCACTGCCCCCGCTTACTGAACACCGGCCGCCGCGGGGAACGCTTCGTACGGGGCGAGAACCGCCCGTCAACGATACGTACGTCGCAGCGGCGGATGCCGAGTACGACTTCGGCGGCTCACGCTAGCAAGGTCGTACAGTGGTGTCACACAGTATTGACTGCGACACCACATCGAGTACTCTATCTGGGGCGTGAAACCCGCGGACAACGACAGTTCCCCGTTGGGTCTCACTCAGGGACAACGCCTCAAAGATTGCGCGGGTATTAGCAACGGTCATTGCGGCGACAGACTGTACCACCCAAATGACAACAGATCCCTACTCTAATCGCCCACCGCAGAGTTCGTTCTCATTCCACAAACGAGAAGTCAATCCACATAATACGTTCGCTGAGGCGGTCGAACTCTGGCATAGGCACTCAAAGTCGTCCGCCTCATCCTCTAATTTAACATCAGGTTGAGTGGTTCATGCGTCGCGTTGCCGGAAGACAAGAACGGCAAGCGCCACAACAAGTACAATCTGAACGATCTTATCGACATACCCAACGAGGGTGAAGTTCCCCGCCTTGGCAATATACCACAGTGGGATCTGGACAGCTGTATACGGAATCGCGGCGATAGCAAGACCATGGCGACGGACACCTCGTGCGTACAGGAGCATTCCCCCGATGAAGCCAACACCAGCAAGAAGTACTGGCGGCGCTCCCTCTACAACACCAGCATACAGATGTGTTGCGGCTGTGATGCCTAACAGAATAAGGACGACTTGCTCAAGTGTTGATAGCGAGTTCATCCCAGAAGTCCCTGTCGGCGCCTGTTGAGTCGGTGTAGACACAGTATATTCGTGTGACTCGACAAGTATTAATCTTGCTCTATTAATACAAGACCATTTGAAAAATAAGACTTCAGCGGATCTAATGGCTGTGAATGACTGCTATTGGTAGTCTCAGTACCTCACAAAGCATCCTCTGCTAGCTGTTTCTGAAGCCTAAGTTCCACGGCGGAGCGGTTGTGGTGGTGGCCCTGACGAGAGATTCGTACACGAACCGAGGGAGAACTGTCGCTGTCGGCGGCGACTGCCGCCGACGTGACAGCGTCGCCACTCCTGGCGAAGGCTAGCCCGGTCGGAGAGTAGCGAGTAAACCGATCGTCTGGTGGTCGATTTGCGGGGACGGTCCGACGCGTCGCGAGGGCCGTCCACGCTGCCCGTTGAATCATATTGATGAACTCCTTGAACGACCACTTCCAAAGGCGACGCCCCCACGGCGGGGCGTCGCTGGTATTAGACACACCTTCAGCAAGCAGACGTCTCAACTAGCCGGCTTTGTGATGTACTGATATTCACATCAATTGTATACACGCTACACACAAGATAGTATTGCCTTATATGGGAAATTGTGTACTTTTCTTTTTGCTCAAATACCCGAATTTGTATTTTAGATTCGTTTGTAGCATATAGTATAGTTCTTTTTCCACAATATTAAAACCCGTTCAGCGCGTCACACAAGTGTGGTTCATAGCGAAGAAACACAGCCGTTCGACATAGAGGTGGGGCCCCTACAAGCGGTGGTAGCCGCACTCTTTTCACAGGTGATCATTAATAGGATCAGTCCCACGGTGGATGCGTGACTCGCAACCCTCTATCGAGAGTGAACGCGGATTCACCACGGATTACAGCTTCCCTACTGGTCCTGTTGACGTTACTAGGCGCTGTAGGAGGGGTCACAGCAGTGCCAGATGCTCGGATTGGTATCGATGAGGTCGATGTCAGCTCAAGTGAGCCGGTAGTCGATGAGCGAACGTTATTGAATGTGACTGTCTCAAACTCTGGTGGAAGTCCAGCAGCCGCCAACATAACGAGCGTTCGGCTATATGATGCGGATGAGGACGGCAACCCACGTGACGAGGCTACCATGGTCGGAGGACTCTCTCCGGGTGACACAACTGATGTCGCTCTGTGGACAGAGTTCGACGAGCCGGGGGAATACCGACTCACTGTCGAGGTCGTTGCGGATCAAGAAGCGACAGGTGGCGAGGCTAACGGCGGGACCGTCACGGTGACACGCGACGTGATTGTTGATGTTCAGCCAGTAGAGGTTGCGCTTGACCTCCGAACCCGCGCGCTAGCACCGGAAGACCTCGAGAGCGACGATGATGATCAAAATGCTGGTGGAATAAATGTTGGTGGTGTCGGAGATCTTCTCGGTGGTGGTGGCGGCGGCCTCCAAGCCGGTGGGACCGACGAGTCTGACTCTGAGTCCGTCGAGTCGGTTGACTCTCCGGTAGCGGTGACGGTCGTTAACACCGGGACGACGACCGCAGACCGCGTGAGCCTGACTGCCGTTGGCACATCAGTCAGAGGGGATAGGGGAGAAAATGCCGCGAGTGACGATGCTGATCCAACAACTAAAGTCGGCCCCTTCGTTGTCGAGAACCTCGCACCCGGTGAGGAGCGGCAGGTAATTATCGACCTTGGCCCGATTGACGAGCGTTCGGATGTGACGGTTACCGCGGCGTTCCGTGCTGATACCGACGTGCGAAACGAACGCGGTGCTGACCGAACCGCGGAGTCGACAGTAACGTATCCAACGCGCGAAGGTAGTCCGAGCGTTACCGACGCGACCATCCGGACGACTGATGATGGTCAGGTAACTGTTGATGCCAACCTCGGTAATGCGGGTACTGGTGAATTGAACGGGGTTGTCGTTTCGGTTACTGGGACAGATGGGGTTGAACCGACCCCAGCCGGGCAAAAATACTTCATTGGAACCGTCAGCGCGGGCGATTTCGTCGCTTTTGACCTTCAAACTGTGGCGAATGCCTCTGTAGCGGATGAGGTTCCGATCCGGATCGAGTACACCGAGCGTGGTGTCCGCTACACCGAGACCACAATAGTGGCGCTTCCAGAGCCAGATGACGAGAGTGGGTCAGAATCTGGTACTGTTGGCACACTTGGAGTAATCAGTATTGTCGGAGTTGTTGGCGGCACTGGGGTCGCAATTGCCGGGAGTGTAATCCGTCGCCGCGATGTATAGCGTCGAACTCAGGGGTGCGACCAAGCGGTACCCAGGCGGGGGGACCGAACCGGTGGTCGCACTCGACGACGTGAACTTCGCGGTTGAGCCTGGAGAGTTCGTTGCTGTTGTCGGCCCCAGTGGTTCTGGGAAATCAACGCTGCTCAACGTACTCGGTCTCCTCGACGACCCGACTGAGGGGTGGCGTCTGCTGAACGGTACCGATGTGACTGAACTCTCGGTCGCCGAGCGCACCACAGCTCGCAAGGGATCGATCGGATTCGTCTTTCAGGACTTCCACCTCCTGCCAGCGCTGACCGCGGTCGAGAACGTTGCGCTACCAACCGCCTTCGATTCAGGCGACGCGAGCGACCGTGCTGTGGACCTGCTTAGACGGTTTGGGCTCGGTGACCGGCTTGACCACGAACCATCAGAACTGTCTGGTGGACAGAAACAACGGGTCGCTATCGCTAGGTCGCTGATAAATGACCCGGCAGTGTTACTCGCTGACGAGCCAACGGGGAACCTCGACACGGACACCGGCGAGTCAATCCTCGCTGAGTTCGGGCGGGTAAAAGAGGAGGGTGTTGCTGTCATCGCGGTCACACACGATCCGCTAGTTGAGGAGTACGCGGACCGAGTCGTTGAGCTCACCGACGGGGTGCTGGTAGGCGGAGATGTCGATGAGGCGACCTCAGTAGACGACACCCTAGGAGGCCGGGACAGCGAGTCGCCGCTCGCACCGGGAGAACAATGAGCAAGAGTACTTCCAGCGGAACCGACACTGAACCCGGAGCTACCAGTTGGCTCCGGGGCTGGCGACCCGCTGTTGGAATGGCCGGCCGGAATCTCCGCCGGAACCGCGTACGGACGGTACTAGCGGTGCTTGGCGTTTGTATCGGCGTGCTGGCAGTGGCCGCGCTAGGGATATTCGGAAATGTGCTCGCGCTCGGCGCCAACGACGCTATCGGTGATATTGGCACACAAGTAGTCGTGTCGCCAAACTCGGACACCGGAGTAGAGTCACTTTCGACGACTGATGTAGCGGAGATCCGACGTGCCGTTGACGACCCGGCGGTCGGCGATCCGGCTGTGGTTCCATTGTATTCGGACAACGGGATTGTTGCGGGCGCAAGCTCACAGACCTTTGCGACAATCTATGGCGTTGAGGAACCAGCCCTCGCGTTTGAAGCCGCTGAGGGGGAGCTCCCGGACCGTCACCGGCAGGGCGCAATCATCGGTGCGGGTGTTGCTACTGATCTCAATATTGGGACAGGCGATACTGTGGAGATCGTAGGGTCACAAGTGCGCGTCGTTGCCGTGCTCGCTGAGACACAGACATTCAGCCCGGTTGCACCCGATGACGCCGTCTTTCTCCCAGAGTCGGCGTTCGCCGCTGACGGCTACGCGCAAGCGCTTATTATTTCAGAATCCGGTGAGACGGCACAGGCCGCTGCGGACGCGATCCGCAGAGAGGTGAACGCTCGTGAAGATCGAGTCGACCTATTCGAATTAGCAGCAATCGTGGATGAGATTAATGGCTTCTTTGACCTATTGAGTACGTTCCTGCTCGGGCTCGGTGCTATCTCGCTCGTGGTCGCCGGCGTCTCGATCCTCAATGTAATGCTGATGAGTACGGTCGAGCGGAGACAAGAGATTGGCGTAATGCGTGCTGTGGGTGTGACCCGCCGAGACGTGTTGCGTGTGTTGTTAGCAGAGGCTGGCCTGATTGGTGCCGCGGGCGCCGCAGCAGGGACTGTGCTGACCGTGATACTCGTCGCCGCGCTCGTAGCCGCAACCCCAGCGGTTGACGCCAGCCTAGTTATCGACCCGACTAACGCTTACTATCTCCTGTTGGCGCTAGGATTTGGAGTTGGTGTGGGAATTATCAGTGGGGCGTACCCTGCTTGGAAGGCAGCAAACGAACGCCCGGTAGAGGCGTTGCGAAGCTAAACCAGTACACCCATAGAATATCAAATCGGAAATCAACCATTTTATATACACTCAGCCAGTTGACGGGTCTTTGCCACTAGTTCGTAAAATCACGATTCGTAAATAGTAGGGCAGAAGCAGCGGTCGCGTTAAGTTAAGCAGAAACGCAAGACGGCAAGAGTATCCCGTGAGCTTTGGAAAGCCGAGTTACATACTCAAGATAGGTAGTAACTCCGGGAGAAACTGGATCTGCCTTCTCAGTTCTCCTTCTCGTTGATCCTCAGAACACGATCCGCTACAACGTTCCAGAACACTACAGAAAATCGCATGACAGCAGCTAGGTGAGTACTAACTTAACGCGACCGTACATAGTAACGCCCGCTAAATATACATCGCACATCGGTGATTGCTCCGCCGACAGTCTTAATATATTGTGTGTTAATAACAATACTACATGGGGAAAAAGTGTCAACTACAAGTGCGCCGTCTCGCTGGTGGAATGGCATTGCTTGGACTCACGCTCGGGACATTCGTGTCACGATGGTTTTTGTTGCTCGTCGGGTTTGTCGGTCTTAATCTCATTCAAAGTAGCTTCACAGATGTCTGCCCGGCAGAGCAACTTCTCCCAGGGTGTGAAACGAACGGCGAGGCCAATACCTCATTTGTAAGGTCCTAACTCCGATCGGACGCGAGAATTATTTTTACTCTAGTTTTTATCCGCAACTCAGGAAATATAAAGAAGAGGGTTGGACTGCTAGATAAGTTAGAGGGCCTGACGGCAGTACATATTTAGTCGTGTGGAATATATACAATATTATGATGGGATACGGACGGACTGACCGGCGATACGGACAGTGTAGACAATCAGCCGACCGGAAGTGCCGCCCGTTCGAATTGCCACACACCCGTGGGGATGCCACACGATGACCGGCGGCGAGCAGGCTCGCGGTGGCCAGATGCAGCGATGGGTTGCAGAGGTGTTCAAGCCGGCCGGCGTTGGGGTTGGGGTAACAGTGCTCGCGAGCGTGGTACCATTCGTTGGGTTGCTCGCACCGGCGATGGGCGGTGGCGTGGCGAGCCAGGTGAAGAAGTCTGGCGACGGGAGCGGCCCACGAGTTGGGTTTGTCACGGGCGCATTAGTGGTGTTACTGTCGCTACCGATGACGTTTTTCGCGGTGGCAGTCGCTGCGACCGTATCTCCGATCGCGACGGTCGGTGTGTTGGGAATGACCCTCGTCGGTGCGGTATACGTCATCGGGAGCAGCGCGCTCGGAGGCTACCTTGCCGACGAGCTCGCGGAAGATCACCGGAGCCGTAAAGACGCTACGCGGCAACTAACGCCAGCTACGACGGGAGGGTCGGCGTCACCAATCGAGCGACTCAAGCGCCGGTACGTTGACGGCGAAATGGATGACGACGAGTTTGAACGGCGACTGGAACGGTTAGTAACTATCGAAGGGGCCGGGGAGCAGGCGGGCGACCGCGTCGTCGAAAATCGCGAACGACGACCGAACCGGCGGGAGACTACAGTACCTGCCCACGAGCGCTAACGGCGTCCCAGAAGACCGACGCGCCGAGCGTAGTACAATGGACATGGTCGCTAGATACGAAGCGATTTCGCGTCGTCGGCGTCCGCGACGAGGGCGCCGGCGACTACCACCTGTACATAACGAATTTAGCGGGGAAAGAGTTCTTTCCGACGGATTTAGCGGAGATCTACCGCTGTCGGTGGGAAGTTGAGTTGCTGTTCCGGGAGCTGAAGACACAGTACGAATTAGACGAGTTCGACACGAGTGACGAACACGTGGTGAGGATCTTATTATACGCAGCGCTGCTGTCGCTGCTTGTAAGCCGTGATCTGTTGGATCTAGTCACTGAGCAGGGGGTGATGAGCTTGTGTTTCCGACAGAGCGCTGGGCGGCGACCTTTCGGTCGCACGCCCATCTCATTCTCCACGAACTCGGTGAGTTCCTTGGCTACTCACCACCGCCGCTGCTCGACCGCCTGATCGAAGACGCTCAAAAGATCCACAGGCGACGACCAATCTTACAAGAGATGCTCGCTACCGCTACACAACCGAGGTGTGAGGCTTAACTAAAGACAGATGACGCCTGTGGTCTGGCCACAAGGAGACCATCTTGATACGCCTCTCGGAGATATATTAGCGAATTACGAAACCCCTGTTGAACGGGTCTACAGCAATACTCTTGGCAAGAAAGTCTGGGGAAACGTCTGTCAGAACTGTGACTCATACCAAGGAAATCATTTCATCCAGCAAGAGGCACTGGAGATTGACCCTCCACTGGTAGACTGTCCACATTGTGGGGATGAACACGAATGGAGCCCGGACAAAGGGATGGGTAGAGCATTCGGACAGGGATGGGTCTCATGTCCAGAATATGGTGAAATACCGGTTGGTGACCCACGAGGAGAGTGATGAATCACTTCACTCCATACAGGGCCAGATCAATAGTATTTCAAAACTCGAATGAGTAAATTGCGACATGTACGATCTCACTGGCTTTCAGCGCGATCTGCTGTACGTAGTTGCCGGACTTGATGACCCCCACGGACTCGCGATCAAAGACGAGCTCGAGGACTACTATGAAAAAGAAATCCATCATGGCCGACTCTATCCAAATCTCGATACGCTCGTTGAGAAGGGACTCATCGAGAAGAGCCAGCGCGACCGACGGACCAACGAGTACACCACTACCCGTCGGGGCACCAGAGAGATTGAAGCTCGGACTGAATGGGAAGCCAACTATATTGATCACGACAGCTGATCGAACCGCCGCGTTCGAGGACTGTTTAGCTCTAGTATTTCACGCCCTTCTCGTGTGAACTCCACGTAGCGTATCTAGACACCGTAGAAGAGACTATTTAGATTAATACTAATATTAAGATTAAGATTAACTCGATTTCTGCCTTCTCAAAATTCGAACTATATTTGGGACTCGACCAAACACCTGGTCGAGAAGAATCATCCACTGTTTTTCAATGGATTGTCCAAAGATAGAATCAAGAACCTGTTTGAGAAGGAAATCAGTCGGGCAGTAGCTCAGACAGGCAACAGACAGCTGTCCCAGGCCTCTGTCGATGACGACTCCGACAACGAGTAGTACCGCATCAACCACATCTGGGTAGCCCCACAGCTGACAGAGCGATCGCTCTGTTGTCTTCATGGGTGCTATCCGTTCCTTGGTACTGTTAGGATTTTTCCTAACACTTATCGGAGCAGGGTGCGTCGGCACATGTGTGGATGAGCGATGATGTCACCGTGCTCGAAGACGAGATTGAAGCCTACGCCGACGGCACCGTTGCGCGGGTGCGTGTTCTTTCGGTCCCGACCTCAGGCGTGTTCTTTCGGTCCCGACCTCAGACCGGTTCGAGGACGGGATCAAGTACGCGCACCACTACGGTGAAGCCGGCGCAGACGATCCAATCATCCGGTTCGACAACCACCACGGCGTCCACGAACTCCACCTCGGCGGTGAGACCTTCGAGATCGACTACCCCGGCCTTGCGGAGATCTTCCGCGCCTGGCGGGCGGCACTCCCAGAAGAGAAGCGCGACGACTGGTAGCCCGATCAACTACGGTGACCGACATACAGACCCGCGACTAATTCCGACCCACAACTCTACACCCCCCCATGACCCAGACACTCCATGTTCAGATCAAGTCTGCCGACCGTAGCGACCTCGAAGAGCGCCTCGAGGCGATAGACGCCGGCGAGGACGTCGACCCCAGCGAACCGACGCTCTCGATCGAGAATCTCGAAACGTTCGGTCGCGTCTTCCGCTCGACCAACCTTGAGCTCTTGGAGGCGATCGTCGAACACGAGCCGGAGAGCATCCGCGAGCTCGCTCGCCTCGTTGATCGGAACCCACCAGAGGTCCTCGAGAACGTGAACGAGCTGGCCGACTACGGCCTCGTCGAACTCGAGGAGAATGGCCGGGCAAAGCGGCCGGTCGTGTGGTACGACGAAATCGACGCCGACATCCCGCTCACGACTGGGTCGGGACAGGGCCGGAAGGCGAACGCCTGACTCAGCGAAGATACACGATGGGCGACGACGTCGATCCCGAGAATCCGCGCCCCGATGGCCACTACCACGTCGACCGCGACGCAGAGTGGTACTACGTCGACGACGACCTCGCGGGGACGATCGCCCTCGGGCCAGCGACCGACGGCGAGCCCGGTGACGGCTGGGTGCTTACGCTCTCGGCCGCGACGTCGGACGAGGATCCCGATCCGGCCGAGCGTGTCGCCGTTCGCCTCACGCCGTGGGCGCTCCACGCGCTCTACATCGAGGCGCGGAATCTCTCACCAGACGCTCGTCAGGCAGGTCACACCGCCGAGTGTGGGCTCTGCGGCGAGCAGGTTCCGCTCGACCGGGCATGGCCGGACAACCGCAAGCGACCGTGTCACCCAGACTGCTACGCTGATGCGTTCGGTGCGCCGCCCTGGTACGATGGACAGTAGCTTGGTGTCGCTAGAGCGTCACAGATGAGCGGGAATAAGCTTCTCATCGCTGCTAGTGCGACTGTGATCTGGGTCATCTCGGGGGTACTCTTGCTTGAGGTGGCGAGTTTGGCGTCGGCCTTCGAACTCGCAGTTTCTGGCCCGATCTTGGACCTCACATCGTTGCTTGATGCGTAGCTACTAGCTGGAGCTATCCTCGGTGTCGTTGACGTCGCCCTCCTCTGGGATATGGCCACTGGGTGGTGACCACGAAACACCGACACCGCCCTAGTACCCGGCTAGCAGCCGTTTGTCCGGAAGAAGCTGTCAGACTAATCTTAAGATTAAGATTAATTCGTATAAGTGAAATGCTCTCTTAAGACGTGAATACGAATGCCAGTATCCACAAATCAGTTATCTAAGAACAATTTCTGGGAGCCTCCATACAGTCCGACACAACTGCCACAAGATATTAGTTCTCGGTTCACGTATCATGAATTACGATGGTAGTAACAAACGCCCCGACTGCGGACGAGAACGGCTCGAAAGAGGGCACCGCACGCTCCTTTATCGCGGCCTCAGAGATACTGGTGAATCCCGACATCGCCAGAGTGTATACTGACATCCTGCTGAATCAGCCTACTACGAACAGCAGTATCGAGCGTAGACTCGATCTTGCCGGAAGTACAACCTCAATGCGGGTTGGAAAGCTCAAAAACTTAGATATTGTCGAGGATGTCAGTAGCGGGAAAGAGAGCCAGCTCCGGACTGATTCACTATTTCTCCCCGTTGGGGAGGGAGAGACGCGGATACTGTTAGACCCGCTTACGATCGCCGCTTACGGTGCAAGCGGCGAGGTTAGTGAGATCGAACTCTTCGTTGATCGGCACGGCAAGGCGAAGCTGCTGATGGCGGTTGAGCAGACACGGGCATATCTCAGTGGCGAGGTGACTCGTCGTGGAGCAGCAGACCGCCTCAATGTTGATGAGATCGAGGCTATCAGCATCACGCAGGCGCTGGAGCCGATCATTGCCCTATTCGTCAAAGCAGGGCTCATCGATGATTCCTTCGAACACGACGTACATGATCGGAAGATTCGAAACACTCCGTACGTGTTTGAGCAGGAATGAGCGATCGGCCGAAATTAGTTGACTCTTCACCCCTCTACCCGCTCCCGGATACGCTCCTCGTTGACTCGAGCGTCTTGGGTGGAATCGGGCGATCTACTCCAGAACGGCGACAGCTAATCAACTACATTCAGTCGAATGATAAGCAGTTGTACGTCTCCACTGGAGTAGTCGAGGAGTTGGACAAGGAATGGGCTGGTCCCTACGGTGTCAACGATTGGCTTGATCCAATACGTAACGAGGACTGGATTGTTGCCCTTCCAGAGCCGGATTACGGTGCGCGAATCCGTGACGGACCTACCGTGAGCGAGATGGTTGACGAAGCACACAGAGAGTTAGCCAAGCTCGAACAGGAGCGAGAAGATGAACTCCCGAAAACGGACGCCAAATTCGCCGGTAATCTTGTTCAAATTCGGGTGTCTGAGGGTCACAATTCTGTGGGGCTGATCATCGACGACAGGAACGCAGAGCGCGCACTATCTCAGGTAGTCAGTGAGACGGAGTACGAGCAATTCTTCCGGATACTGAGGGGGCCAGAGGTATTAGAAGAGATACAGTAACACCCTTGTTGATCTGCTGCCCTTCGGTTTCTGATAGTCCGTTGGATCTTCCACCGTGAGATCGTCCCGCGGTCGACCTTTCGGTACAGTTCGACAGAGAATCATAACGTATCCTTCCTCGTTGGGGCTACCCTCCTTGCGCGGCTTATGAGGTGAGATCCGGTAAGTTAACGACTTCACTATACCACCGCGCCGCACAATCTCGGAGGATGGTATTGATGCGCGCCTTCTATTCGATAGATTTCAACATGTTCAAAACCCGGTGTGAGAGTCATTACTGGTTCTCAACTCGTTTTTAACCATTTTAATAGATGTCTGTTCGTCATAATGGGTATGTAAATCTACTACCTGAGAAACCTACTCTTAGGCTGTAAAATCTAATTATGGGCCATTACGGCGATACTCTCAAATCGGTCCAGAATAGTGAATTATATAACAAGATGAGTCCGGAACCCATGTCTCCCGACCACGGAGCCGACGCGTTCCTCGCGCGGCTGGCGATAGAAGGTCCAGCACCGATCCTCACCGCAGAGGGTGCCACTGGAACCGTCGTGGCGGTAAACGAGGCGGCGACCGAACTGTTCGGCCGCAACCGCTCTTCGCTTATCGGGATGCACCAGACCGAACTTCACCCGCCAGAGACCGAGACGCGTCACCGTGAAGGGTTTCAGGCGGTCCAGAACGGGCGGAAAGAACACGTCCGTGCCGACGCAGAGGAGCCGGTGACGATTCTGCGTGCAGATGGGTCGACGGTGCCGGTCGACGTGAGGTCAACGACGTTCACACACGCGGGCACCGAGTATGTCCTCGGAATCTTCCAAGACGTTAGCGAGCGTATGGCGAACTTGGCTCGACTTGAACAGCAAGCGGCCGCGATGGACCTGACGACCTCTGGTATCGCGTTATTAAACGGTGATGGTGAGTACACGTACCTCAACGATGCTCACATCACGATGTTCGGGTACGACGACGCCGAGGAGCTACTCGGTGAGACTTGGCGGCAAATATACGCGGACGACGTCATCGAGCGGATCGAAACCGAGGTTCTCCCAGTTGTCGAGGAGACGGGGTCGTGGGACGGCGAGTTGGTCGGGGTCAGACGAGACGGTACGCCGATTACACAGCGCGTGTCGCTCGCACAGCTACCCGAGGGGGGAATAACTTGCGTTAATCTCGATCTCACCGAACAAGAACGCCGACTCCGTCGCCTTGAGAAGACACGTTCGCTCGCCGAAGAGCTGATGACTACAGACGATTACGAGGGCGTGATCGATACTGCGATCAAAGGAGTGACGGAGATTATTGATCGGCCGTTCTCTGGGTATTGGGCACACGAACCGGCTGGGACGGATACGGTGGCTCCGGCTGGAACTGCGGAGACTACCACCGACGTGCTCGTCCCGGTGTCTGTCTCCAGTAGCGCAGCGTCGATTGTCGAGGAGGCACCCCGATTCCGCCCTGGTGAATCGCTCGCGTGGGAGGTGTTCGATGCTGGGACGCCGGCATACTATCCGAATGTCGCCGCCGAGGTGGGCGTTCACAACCGGGAGACGCCGATCGGTACCGAATTTATTGTCCCTATTGACGACGATGGCGTGTTTCTCGTCGGGTCGCCGGAAACGGACAGTCTCGCCGAGGACGAACGCGAGCTCATTTTGATCGTCACACAGTACCTCCAGACGGCAATCGAGCTCGTCGCGCAGCGACGTCAACTACGTACTGCGCGCGACCGCATAGAGTCCGAACGCAATCAGCTCGAACGTGTCATGAACACAGTCCCCCAGCTGATATTCGCGAAGAACACAGACGGCGAATTCTTGCTCGCGAACGAAGCGGTCGCTGACGCGTACGGCACTACCGTCTCGGACATGATCGGTTCGACTGATGCTGACTACACGGCCGAGTCCGACGAGGTGGACGCATTCACCGACGACGATAGACGGGTGATTGAGACCGGCAAGCCGCTCCATCGCACCGAGGAGACACTGACCGACGCCGCAGGCAACGAACGAGTCTTAGAAACGTGGAAAATACCATTCACCCCGGTCGACAGCGATGAGGACGCAGTACTCGGCGTCGCCAACGATATTACCGATCTCACCGATGCGCGTGACGCGCTTGACCGGCAGCGGCGGCTGACGAACCTCTACGCCGTGAGCAGCCGTGTATTCAAATCAACGGATCCGGAAGACGCGTTCGACGCGTGTGTCAAGGCGGTCGCCGATGTGGTAACAGCTGACGAGCTCGCGATATACGACCGCAATACGTCAGAAGGGGAGTTGGTGCGGCTTGCGACTGCGGGAGACAACTCTGAATCACGTAGCCGACAGCGAATTCACCCGGGCGAGACGGATCTCTGGCGAGCGTTCACCGAGTCCGACACGTGCTGGCTCCCGGCCGACGCCGTTATCGACGCCGGCGGCGCGGCCGAGAAGCAGGCACTCGTCACACAGCTTGGTGATACGAGTCTGTTGAGCGTAGTCGTTGACGAACGGGATGAGACGTTGGAATCGTTCATTCGGGCGGTGAGCCAGCAGGTCTCGGCAGCACTCACACAACTCCGCCAGGAGACATCGATAGCGGGGCTCTCAAATGATGTCGCCATGACCCAGCGGCAAGCGGACCGCTACCAGAACCTGTGGGAGGGGATGGTTGACACCGTTGAAGCGATCGTGACTGCGGAGACATCGGCGGCAGTACGTGAGGCGGTTGTCGGCTTCGGCGATCGTGTGGCGGAGTACGCGTTCGTTGGCACGTATGATCCGGTCACAGAGCGAATTGACCCGGTCGAAGTGTCCGAGGCGGGTGGACCGGCGAAGCTGTACGAAAGCGCCAGGCAGGCGTTCCCCGCGATCACCGCTGCCTCACAAAACGAACCACAGCGTATCGTCGACGGACAAGCGACCGGAGGAGCTCACGGCGAGTGGCTCAACCGACTGCTCCATTTCGGCTACCGGGAATCGCTCGCGGTTCCGGTGAGCCATTATGCGACCGTCCACGCGGTCGCGGAGTTCATCAGTACAGATGCCGAGCGCTTCGCCGAACCAGAACGACAAGCAGTTGGTGCGGTTGCGGACGCCGCCGGAATGCGGCTGTCAACGCTTGAGTCCGCGAGCGCGTCGAACGCACCGATCGCCTTCGACTTCGAATGTCAGGATCCGTCGCCGCTCTTCCCGGGCCTCTCGACGTCCGGTACAATCGTCGTCGAACACGTCGCGCTAACAGGTAGGGAAAACTTTCACCTAACCGGTCGCGTCGACGGCTACACCGAGACCGCATTTCGTGACTACGTCGCGGCGACGCCGGGCATCGAACTCGACAGTATTGCCCCGACCGATAGCAGCGTCCACGAAATTACCGTGCGGATGAGAGATACACCAGACCGGTCGCTAGCCTCGGTTCGCGACGTACTCATGCGGACAGACACACAACTGAGCAGTGTCCGTTCCCGCCCGAACGCTGACGTGTTGGAGTTCTGGACCACGGACCCGAAAGTGATCGGTCGGGTCCGCGAGGAGCTGTCTACCGTCTCCGGTTCGTGTCAGCTCGTCTCGAAGCGCCATGTGTCCGGGTCATCCGGTAGACGCGACGAGTCCGCCGGGAATACAGACTTGACGAGCCGACAGCGGGAGATCGCCGAGACAGCGCTCCAAGAAGGATACTATGATGATCCGCGGGGTATCAACGGTGCCGATCTCGCCGACCGGTTCGACGTGTCCTCGTCAACGCTCCACCAGCATCTGCGCGCCGCGGAGTCGAAGATCATCCGCGGCTTCTTCGAGTGACGTATGTCTGTAGGCTACTACTAAGACACGGACATATTCGGTATCTGTTCTGCCTGCCACATATCTTCGGGCGTAGAAATAGTATGGATACTGAAAGAATAGAATGTATGAGTTCAGGATGGAATGACGCGCCGCGAATCTCGTCAAAGTGCCCTCAATACCGACCAGAACAGGTGAGATAGAATGAGTACTCAGCCGTCTGAGTTGACTATGATGGTGTACGAGTATCTGAACCGGTCCACTGACCCCGCCGCGACTACGACGAGTGAAAATCGTTCGTCATGGGTCGACTCTTCCGTCTACGTCGACGACTACGGGAACAAGCTAGTCGACCGGCTTCTCGCAGCGGAAAGGCACCCCGGTGAGACCTTCGAAACCGTTTTACACCCGTCTCCAGAGACGATCATACCGGCTTTCATCGCCGATGTCGCGGTCCGCTACGACGACATCGTTGGATTTGCTGCGCCAAGCTCCCAATTATATGATGACCTGTTTTACGCCATGTACGCAGCAATGACCGAGATAGGCGCGGTGTTGACGACGAAGTACCCACGCCATAAGGTTCGCTCGCGGCTCTCAACGATGGGCCCACTCGTCATTGATTCCACCCCTGGTGCCGAGACCGACGGCGTTGTTGACGTCGCGACTACCGACGCCGGACCGGTTCGGTGCGGTGACCTCACTTCACTTGGGGTCGCCGCCGAACGTGCGACGACGCAGCTCGCGACGGGTGATCGAACGGGAACGTTCGCGATCGCGACGTTGACGCAACTGCTAGCGCATCACGACCCGACTGCGCTTGACAGGTTCCTCCACGAACTGGTTGGCCAGTGGCGAAATCAGGACGTCGGCGGGCTCATCCACCTGCCACCAGCGAGCGACATCGACGGTTCCAGCTGGTTTGGGTCGGCACACTTCGATTACGTTGTTGAGATGCGAACCGGCGACGGCCAGATCGAGGCGCGAGTGTGTGGGAAGCGAGATGTTGCCCCCACATGGCAGGTGGTTGGCTCCGCGCCGTGCTCGGATAGTGAAGCATCGGCCCAAGCAGTGGAGCGACAGCCTTCCGGGATAGTCGATGAAGACGGCGGCGAGTCTACCCCGGAGTGAATACGGTGATATTACCCGACGAAGCCGCGCCACACTCCCGCCTCGATTGGTGGGTTTCGGATCGTTGACCCTCGTTGTGAGATTGCGCTTTGTTTATCGGCCTTTCTACACTTCTCGCGGTTTGTACACTACACCTACTAGGATATCTGCTCGGGTGCGACTAAACCCAGATTGCGGTTTGCTGACGACGTCGGAACGCGAAGCACGACTTCGGTACCTGTGTCGGTCACGTCGACGTCGATCTCTCCGCCGAGTACGGAGACTAACATCCGAATTAGCCAGATCCCGAGCCCAGAGCCGTGCTGTAACGGCGTCTCTTCGCCGGTGACGAGTACTTCCCGCTCGATATCTGGCATGCCAGGCCCGTCGTCGGTCACGACGATCTGGAGCCAGCCGTTGTCGACCTGTCTCACCGATACGTTGACGTACGGGTCTTCTCGGTCTCCTGCGGCCACCGCGTTCTTTATCACCTCGGTAAGTGGGTGTGTAAGCCATCGTGAGACAGTCTCGTCGGTCGCGTCGACAGAGACAGCGATCGTTGCGTCCGAGTAGTCATCCCGTACCGCCGTTGCGGCCGTTTCAGTGACCTCAGCGATGTTAACGGTCGACTCGTCGTGTGGTATCTCCCGTATCGCGCGATCAATCACCTGCATTTTGTTCGTAAGTCGTTCCCACCCGTCGAATATACGCGTCAGTCGGCGGAGATGATCCTGACGACAGTCAGCGTCCGGTTCCTCGGCGAGTATCGTCGTCCATCCCACGAGCTTGTTTAAATCGTTGCGGACGTTGTGTCGGACGACCCGCTGGAACACCTGTAAATGCTGTCGCTGTCGCGTCTTCACGGTGATATCTTTCCCCTCAACGGCGATCAGCGTGATTTCACCAGCGGCGTTACGAATCGGCTTGAACCACACCTCGATGCGTGCGAGACCATCTGGACCCTGTAGTTCTCCTTCGGTCTGGACGAGTTCACCGCCACCCGCGCGGTTGACCGCCTCACAAACCGTGAGTCCGTGGTTCGGGTCAAGGTCCAGCCACGGGAATTTGTCGATTGGTTCACCAACTATTGTCGACCGATCAACACCGATGCGTGCCACCAGCGTGTCGTTCACGTCAGTCACGATTTTGTTGGGGCGGACTAACGCGGTAAACTGGTGCGGGCTGTTAAACACTGCCTCCAGTCGCCGAGTGTACTTCTCGCGTTCAGAGATATCGATGAACAGCACATCGGTACCTACAACCTCGTCGTCGATGGTGCGCGGGATCGCCCGTAACAGACATGGGACCGTATCACCGTCCGTCGTCACGAGCATGCGTTCTGCGACGGTGAGATCGCCGCTAAGCGCGCGTTCGTAGCCGTCTGACTGGAGCGAATCAGTCGAGCTATCGTCATAAAACTCACTGAGCGGCTGTCCAACCACCGCCTCGCGCTCGTACCCCAGCGCGTCGGAAAACGACTGGTCACAGGCCTCAATGACTGCTTCGCCGCCAACGGCCCGAGTTTGAACGAACAGCAGCGGGCCCTGATCAAACAGTTTCGACGCCCATTTCACACGCTCGGAGCGCTTCGTCGCGTCTCGCCCCATCGCCAGCACACTGGCAGAGCTATTACCCGCATCACTCGCAACGGTGTGTAGATCTATCCACGTGACTTCGCTGTCATCCGCCCCGATTCGTATCGTCTCAGTAGCCGGGTCGCCGGTCTCGATCGGGCGCCGCAGGGCGTCAGCGGCACGCTCGCGATCCTCCGGGTAAACTATTGCTTGCCACTCGTCTATCGTTGTCGGGCTCGCTCCGACCGCCTCTCGTAAAGTGGCGTCCAACGTGACTGTGTTGGTACTGAAGTCCCACTCACCGATGCCCGTCTCCGTCCCGCTGAGAACGAGTTCTAGCCGCTCAGTCTGGTTTCTGAGCTCTCTGATCCGCCGTCGTTGCTCGGTAATATCGTGTTGAACCCCGATGTAGTTTGTCACGATTCCGTTTTCGTCTCGAACCGGCGTCACGGAGAGCTTCGCCCAGTACGGTTCACCCTCCGCGGTGTAGTTTCTCAGCTTAGTTGTTATCGGTCGCTCGGTTTCGATCGCCGTACGGATTCGCTTTGTCGTCTCCGAATCTGATCCGGGGCCCTGGAGGAATCTCGGGTTTCGGCCGAGAGCCTCTGACCGCTCGTACCCGGTTAGCTGTACAAACTCCTCGTTGACGTACACCAACGGGTTTCCCGGTTGGGTCGGATCCGTAATCTGGATGCTGATCCCTGCTTCGTCCAGCGCCCGCTCTTTTAATGAGAGCTCGCGTTCCCGCGCTTCACGGTCGGTCACGTCACGTACCGTACAGACCATTCGGGACGGGGCGACCATCGTCAGGGACAGCTCCGCCGGGAACGTCGTTCCATCGGGCCGACTTCCCGTTACTCGCCCCTGCCAGTGACCATCACGTTCGAGCGCGTCGAAAGCTTCCCTCTCGATCCGTGCCGCTTCATCCGCAGCGTATAGCTCTCGCCAACTTCGACCGAGCAACTCCTGTTTGCTGTCGAATCCGTACATATCGACGTGCGTCTGATCGATATAGACGTACGCCTCGTCATCGAGGATGGCGACGCCATCGGCGGCGTCCTCAATCGCTTGTTGAAACGCACCGATGCGAATCTCCGAGTCGATCTCGCTTGTCGGGTCACGGGTCTGGGAGCTAATACGATCGAGTGCCGCGGCGAGTAACCCTGCTGCTCGCTCGAGAACATCACGGACAGCGGCCTCGTCCAACGCGGTCGCGAGATCGTGGTGATCCCAGCCAACCGATAGCACACGCTCGGAATCGATCAGAACGAAAAGTTCCTGACGCGGAAGCCAGCGGTTATCATCCGGTGCGATTGGTCCGGCCACCCCGTCAGTTCGAACCGGCGCATCAGCCGTGAAACATCGCTTGATTAGAGCTGCGTCTGGTGAAGGGATTCGATCCGACCGACCCGTATGGCGTTCGGAACCGAACAACGGTGGGGACGGCTGTTCCGGCGAGTAAGCATTCTCAAGGTTGCTAGCATGCTCGTTGCGGTTCCGCCACACGGTAATCGCTGTGTCCCCCAGTGTGGTACGGATCGCATTCAGTGTCCGATCAATAGCGCCGCCTACTGTCTCTTCCCGGTTGAGATCGATGCCGAGGTTGAACAGCGCGTCATCGGTCATCTCGTCACAGCTGGTCATCTGTCCGTGTTACCAGCGGTTCAGTCGAAGACGGCTGAGCGGTCAGGTCGTCAATCGATGTCTGAATGGCCCAGAGCTGCTCTACCACTGCCCAGAACGGGTCGCCAAGTTTATTATCCGAAGTGTTGCTAGCGGCGGTCCAGACGTATTCTTCAGCCTCGGCGAGTGCCGCTGCCGCCACTTTGAGAGCCGCTTCGGTTGACTGTTGTGCGCGTGCGTCTGCTGACAGTCCATGGTGCGCTGGTCGTGAGCGGAACGTGTCTGCGTCGACGATCTTGATCCATCCGTCATGTGTAACAGTCACGAATACATCGCCGTATCGAAACGAAAGGGTCCCCTCTTCAATACGCGTTGTCGAACTATCTGGACCGCCAAACAGCAGGTTGATCGTGTCGGCGTTAATATATCTGTCGAGACGTCGAAGCTCTTTCGCATTTGTATTTTTAAACTCGGAGACAGCAGTGAATACTGCGTCGAGTGCTGACCGAGTAGTCGTCGGATCAAACCGGGTAACTAACGAGTTCGATTTCATAGGTCTGTAAACATACATAAATAGTGGATCAATATGTTTCGTTTCGCGGAACACTCCGGGTCTCATGGCCTATACCGGATATATACGTGTGCACAACTCTCGACAGACATCCGCTCGTACACTTCACGAGACAACCGCGATTATCGAACTAGTGACAGACTAACGGGCCTAGAGCGGAAACCCGCGTGACTCGATGGTCCCTTCGAGCCACGCGTTTTGCCTCTGACAGATACCTCACTTCGTCGATAGTGTCAACCTGGTCTAAGGGTCGACAGTGATCAATCAGTCGAAGAAAATTTATTTTCTTTGGCGGAACAGTCCGGTATCGAACAAAAGAATCGAATATTTGGGGGTGAGAATACCAGTAGACTGCTCTGTTGAATCCGCAGAAGGAATCGGGATCGAGTCGCTCTGTACCCGGTTCGGGAGCGCTGCCGAGAGAATTCAGAGATGGAATCTTAGCAGAGGGAGTGAGGATCGAGATCACTGGGTGGATCGATCCAACTCCTCGACGATGTAGAGCGAGATAATCGCCTCTTCAGCGATCGCGATCCCGGTGCCGTCACCGGATTCAACAGAGCAGATAAATCCAAATAATTTGCTAATAATCAAGTCGGATCGACTATCGGGTCCAAGAGTAGCGATCGACCACTCGTCGATAAAATCCAAATGACAGAGATAGAGTAAGTAGACCACTTTACTGTTAACCGCCTCAGAAATCACATGTACTGTTCTGACGACTCAACTCGCGACGAGCGTCTGTGAATGCGCTCTCTGTGTGAAGCGTACCAACTGGGGATTACTATTCGGAACAAGCTCAAAGAAACCGATCTCGTCACCGCGTTCGAGAAGCTCGATCATTCGATAGATGCTATCGAAGACGGGTATCCAGCGTGGCATCCTGCGCCGCTCTCCTTTCGCGCAATGGTTCTCTCGTTCGTGTTCATGGAGATAACGGGTGACTCATACGCCAACTTCACTCGACGACTCATCCGACAACCGGAAGTAGCGACTATTCTCGGCTTCAGTCGAGTGCCCGACGAATCAGCATTCTCTCGTGTGTGGCGAAATCGATTCGACGACGCGACCCACGAATACATCCACGCTGCCGCCCACTTCGTTGTCAAAGAATTCCATGATCGCAGCATCTCAGCGCCGGAGGTGCGGCCAAAGGCAGAGATCGTCGACGATACGCAAGAAGACGCAGACCCAGTCGAAGACAAATCCTTCTCACAGGACGAGATTGTCCAGACAACGCGCCTCGCGCGTGATCACGCCTATGGACACTTCGACTCTGGTCGGGCGTCGAACCTCTCGTACGAGGACACGCAATTTTTCGAGTTACAGACGTTCATGGGGATGGTCCGCTGTGGCACCTCGCAGGGAGCGACTCGCTTCCAATATCGGCGCGGGAAAGAGTACGGACCGCATGGTGATACCCACCTCCGCGCTGTCAAACAATTTGGCCCCGAAGAACTCGTGAGGGGATTCAACAAAACGACGGATCGCTTACTCTCGGTGATCGCCTCTGAAGCATCGTTCCGGCGTCCAGTCACAGCCGCGATCGACATCACGACTATTCCCTACTACGGAGAGGTCGAAGGAATGCCGATGGTCAGCGGGACCAAGGACAGAGACGGTCGAGCATTTAAATTCGCAACCCTCTCGATCATCGGGCAGAACATCCCGCTCGTTCTGGCGGTTGAGCCGGTTCGAGAGAGCTCTGAGTGGGATGAGAACCCGTCGAATCAGATCCATCGTACTGTGCGACGGCTCGTTCGACGAGCAAAAGAGCACGTTCCAATTGAGACAGTGCTGTGTGATCGAGAGTTTGACTCGATACAAGTGTTCCAGACGCTCTCAAACCTCGATGTGAACTACCTCATTCCGAAGCGGGTCTCCAGCTCCGAACGGGATGTACTCGAACAAATGGAGGAAGACGACCAAGAGGTGGCCGTTGAGTCAGCTTCTGTCCATGTGGAATCTGGATCGCATCCAATGCGGCTCCTGTACGTGCCGTCGACGAGTGGGGAGGGGACAGCCGTCTTCGCGACGAATCTCCGAGTGGGACCCGATGAGGCCGAGGCGTTCTGTAAACGGTATAGTCGCCGGTGGCAGATCGAGAGCGAGTACAAATCGATTAAAGGTGACTTTCTCGCCAAGACCTCCTCGAAAGACTACCGCGTTCGCTTGTTCTATTTCGTGTTTGCCGTACTCTTGTACAATATCTGGCGGCTCACCGACTTCCTGCTGAAGGCGGACGTTGACGGCGAGATGGACTACGCACCTGTGATTACTGCGGGTGAGTGTGTTGAGCTCGTTGCCTCAGCATTGATTCCACACGACTAACCCGCTAAGATCTCGCTGAGTCTGCCGTTCGGGAGTGGCAACTCTATTCAGGAGCGCTAAAATCCATACAATTTCGTACGCTTGTCCGGTAGTTCAAACTCAGAGATTTAAAAACGGTCCTTGAGTGGTGAGAATAACCATGAATAGATGGCGATTCAACCCAAAACTAGCTCATCCTCCGAGACTGTGAACTTCCCTCCGCGGGAGAAATTGATATAGCGATATACAATACAAAATGTGTCCGTACCGCTTAGATAGGCTCTCGAAGCCGATATCACTCGATAAGCACTCACAGACTCACATGTTCGCAAGATCTGCTTACTTTGTCTTATCTCAGTAAGACAGAGTAAACTCTTAGTGACCCCCACCCGTGGCCCCAAACGAGCCAGATCCAAAACTATGCCCGACGCTTCCCCACACAGTCGCTCCGTCCGGATCGTCGCGTCCGCAGCGGTGGTCCGACGACACAACCCCCACACTCCGGAGGCCCAATGAGGGGCCGTCGCTCTGTCGAGACGCCGATCGAGGACACGTTCACGAAGTATCTCACGGACAAGGGGAAGGGTGACGCCGGCGAGGAGGGTGCGTATCGAACGGACGCCGAGCGCGAACTGAATCGATTCCGACGCTGGTGTCTCGGCAAGACGGCTGACTCAGCAAATGCGTCACCGCCAGAATCGTGGGCCGGCGTCGTCGACAACGACACAATCCGGTTCGCGGACCTCGACACCACGGTCTTCTCGGACTACGCACGGTACCTCTCGACCGCCGGATACGCCGCCGGGACCGTCCTCACCTACTACGCACACGTCGCGTCGTGGTGCGGATGGGCGCACGCGCAGGGGTACATTCCCCGACACTACGCCCGGGAGTCGGACGCCGAGGACCCTCTTCCCGAGAACGACGGTCGCCGACCGGGCGACCAGCAGGCGTGGGAGCCGATCCACCGCGACCTGATCACGCAGTTCGTCGATCGACGAGTCTCTGAAGCATTTGACGAGCTCGGCGCTATCGAAGTCTCTCACGCCGACCGGGGCGACCCGGAGAGCGATACGTGGCAGGCCAAACAGCGAGCCCGATTCAAAGCGTACCAGCGGTGTCGCGAACAGGCGCTCGTGTACGTCGTCGCCTACACGGGCCTGCGCGGCTCGGAGTTCCTCTCGGCACCGAAAGAGGACCGCGAGGGCCGCAACGGGATCCGTTGGTGTGACGTATCGTTCGCGGACAGCAGTGTGACGGTATTTCGGAAGAGTCGCGAGTGGAAGGAGGCCTCGCTCCCTGAGCCCGTCATCAAACCGCTAAAACGGTACGCCGAGGTGCTAGACGTCCCGGAATCGTGGCCGGTATTCACGACGCTACACCGGCCGTCGCTCGCGAATCACGTCACCAGGGGGCTAGGTGGCGTCGGCCTCAACGACGACGCGATTGAGCGCGTCCGAACAGGCGCCCCCGACCTGATCGTCGCTGCCGAGCACGACCTCGACGCGCCGAAGCCGCTTACTACGGACGGCGCACGCTCGATCATGGAACGACTCTGGACACACGACGCGCTTGCCGAGCGTCGCGACGAGCTAGACCTTTCACTCGACGGCGACTATCTCGAACTTCACGGTGGACGCCGCGGCGTCGGAGAAGTGCTTGTTCGACAGTTCGGCTACGCCGCTGCAGCCCGGTATCTCGACAATAGCGAGGAGCAGGTCCGCGAGGCCTACCAGCACATCGAGGCGGCTGAGCGCGCCGACATGGCGACAGAGGCATTCTCACAGACAGACCAGCGGGTGAATGAAAAATAACCTTCTCGAAAGTCGAGTTGTGGATTGCCCGGCAGCCGAAGTGACACAAAATACGAGATATGCAGTTCTCGTCGGTCGACTATTTCAGGCAGTCATATGTACAAAGAATAGGAGCTCAATAGAGCCGGCTCAATCAAATTCAGGGACAAAATCCTGGTCGCGTTAAGTTAGAGGATGAGGCGGACAATTTCTGAGTGTCTATGCCAGAATTCGGCCGCCTCAGCGAACGTATCACGTGGATCGACTTGCCGTTTGTGGAGCGAGGTCGAACGCCTCGCTAGGCGATTGAACTAGGGCTCCGCTGTCATTTGGTCGGTATGTCACTTCGTGAGGCAAGTAAACATCTTGAACTGTTTGGGATCGATCGGAGCTACGTTGCGGTTCATAACTGGGTTCATAAAGCCAATCTACAGCCGATCTCAACCGTCTCCGAGAATCAACTCGCGGCTGACGAGAAGATGATCCGCCTCCACGGCCAGCAGTTCTGGCTGTACGGCGCGGTTGATCCACAGACGAACGGGATCCTCCCCGTGAGCCTCTTTCCAACCACAAATAAACAGACGACGCGATAGTTTCTCACCGAGCTACACCGGCGCTATCAGCTCGATAACGTGGAATTTCTCGTCGATGACGCAGACTATCTTGGCTCAATCCTCGCTGAAGACGGCTATCGATTTTAAGTCATTCGGCATGGAAGTTAGAATGCCATCGAACGTGTCTTTTGAGAAATAAAACGACGAACATCTTCGTTTGCGAACAGTTTTAGCAATGTCGCGTGAGAGACAGCTCAAAACTGGCTCGAAGCCTTCGCCGTCTACCACAATTCACGTCAAAATTAACACGACCAAAATCCTCACCGAGTTCATCAGCGAGATCGCCACCACGAAGCCAACTGATTTGCTCAGTGTCGAATCCATATTGAGGGAGCAACGATTCAGCTGCTTCACCAAGTGGAATGTCGTTCGTTACGAGAACAACCCGATCTGCAGTATCAGTCAGAAGCAGTTCAAGCGCCAATCCGACCATTTCTGTGTCCGCTTTTTCGATGATATCTTCTGATCGGTTGCTGGAACTCGCAATGAAACTCCGTGCTTGATCCATCACTGTTGAGATATCCGAGTTCGAATAAGATGGACTTTCGGTGACTTTCATCCACCCCTCTTCAAGTGCTTCGTCAACGGCGTAATCACCAGTTGTGTACTCATTTAGAGATCGATCTCCAGTTACTTCTGCATACACTTGCGGCGAAATACGGAAGACGGTTTGACGCTGGCGGGCTTCTCGGGCAAGCGCCTGAAAGCGTGTACTTTGACGCCGGCCGCAACTGATGAGGACAGAAGAATCGATGAACACGACAGTGTCGTCATATTCCATTCTGAGTCAGTCCTCAAAGACAGGTCGGAGTGCGTCCAGAATAACGCCTGCTTCAAGCGGTGAGAGTTCTTGCTCTCGAGCCATAATCTGATGTGTAACCGAGCCATCGGCGTATTCGCGAGCGTATTCCAGCGCGACTGCCAGCCCGTCCAACCCGTGACGGTCAATGAACGTATCAATATCTTCGTCTCGGGTTCGCCGAGCAATCGCCTCAACTAACTCAGGCGTGATCTGCCGTTTGGTCTCACCATCTACCAATTGGAGTTCAATGTCATGAGCCCTGTATTCTGCTGGACGGCCATCGTTTGACTGGTGAACGAAGCCTGCACCCTCGAGATCCTCGACATACTCGTAGACCGTTCGCTGCGGAAGGTCGAGAGTCTCGACAATATCTTGTATCGTTGTAGATGGATGATGCTGAATATACGTATAGATCCATGCTTTGCGGGCATTACCGAGGAGTTCGAATGCTTCACCACCCGTATTGAGGGGGGTATCCCAGTTTGCTTCTCTAGTTGCCATTATTAGTAGCGAATTGTACGCAATCCGCAATAAGGGTTATTGAACTAGTACTGTCACATTCTCATTGGCCTCCTCCGTCCTAAAGGGTCATTCGGAGAACCAGTACCGGTTTTCGACGGACGTGACGAAGTCGAAGGCTTTGATGAGCTGAACTGCGCCCTCGTAGCCATGTATGAGAGTGCGCGCTCAATCCCGCTGAACGCCGGTAAGTCGTTCGTGTAGATGCCGATCGGTTCTGTCCGTCCCTGTTCGAGGAATGTTGCTGCTGCCCCACCCACTTCCGCATCTGCTTGCTCTATCGTGTGCTCGGGTCGATCGGTGGCAGCAGAAATATACTGACGAATTCGATCCATCGTCGCAGAAACGACCGGATTAGAATAGTCGACCTCTTCGAGAAGTTGAAGAACGCACAGAAGCCGCTGTACCAGTTAGCCGAGTCAGATACCGGTGATGTGTGAGTAGGTGGTGACGATGTGGACTCGATCTGCGCTGACGACACTCGTCAGAGCGGTCCAGTACACATCAGTCGACCGTACTATCCAACACACCCACCCCACCATTTCCAGTATTACTGGCCGAAACAGCCCACTCTCGATGTACTGAAACACGTGAGAAAACTGGAAACGGTGGAGTGTGGCCGCGCGCGAAGATCGCCCTAGCACCCCCATATTACTAATAGAACAAACTGGAAACAGTGGGGTGGGTGAGGGTATTACTAGAAACACTGGAAACACTGGCAAGGCAGGTTTTATATCAGTTGCCTACACGTACAATACTATGCGCCGGTTTCAGCGGAATGCGTCCATCTTCGCCGACAAGGACGCACTCCGTGAATCCTACACTCCTCCCGAGATAGAGGAGCGCGATGAGGAGATCGCGGACTATATGGACGCTCTCCAGCCGGTTATCGATGGCTGGGAGCCGGACAATATCTTCCTGTACGGCAACACTGGCGTGGGAAAGACAGCCGTGACCGATCGGCTGATGGAGCAGTTGGAGGAAGACGCCGAAGAGTACGACGACATTGACGTCACGGTGTTCTCAGTGAACTGCAAGACGCTCTCGTCGTCGTATCAGGTCGCCGTACAACTCGTGAACGCGATGCGACCCGATGGTGGCGAGATTGCCGCAACGGGTCATCCGAAACAGACGGTCTTTCGGATGCTCTACGACGAGCTCGAAGACATCGGCGGCACCGTGTTATTGATCCTCGACGAGATCGACTCGATCGGCTCCAACGACGAACTCCTCTATGAACTCCCCCGTGCCCGTGCGAACGGCAACCTTGAGCACACAAAAGTCGGTATCATCGGCATCTCGAACGACTTCAAATTCTCCGACCAACTGGATCCACGTGTTCAGGATACGCTGTGTGAACGCGAACTCCATTTCCCAGCCTACGAGGCCGACGAACTCGTATCGATCGTTGAATCGCGAGCGGAAATCGCGTTGAAAGAGGATGCCGTCGATGAGGGAGCGATTCGACTGTGTGCAGCGCTCGCGGCGAAAGACCGCGGGTCTGCCCGACAAGCACTCGATCTCCTCCGCCTCTCGGGCGAGCAAGCCGAACGAGCGGATGAGGATGTCATCACCGAGGACCACGTGGAGGCGGCTCGCCAAGAGTTAGAGCGCGAACGCGTTGAGGAGGGGATCCGGCAACTCACCCATCACGGCCATCTCTCGTTGCTGTCAATCGTGTCGCTCGCTGCGGCCGATGACACGCCGGCCCGAACGCGGACTGTGTTCGAACGGTATCAAAACGTGTGTGAGACGATGGGCATCTCACCGCTGAGTCGGCGCTCGATTCACAACCACGTGAAGGACTTGGTGATGCTCGGCATCCTTCGCGAGCGCGACAACAACTCCGGGTCGGGGATGCGTGGGAACTTCAACACCTACGAACTCGACGTCCCGTTCGATTCGGCGCTTTCTGCACTTGCTGGCGAACTCGATATCGATGAGCGTGCATCGGAGCTCCGTCGTCTGGCCGATATCAACGACGTAGCGTAGGGCGACCGCTATTACTGGAAGCGGTGGGGGGAGGTACAGCTCAGTTCCGGATTTAGGAAATACTGAAACCAGTGTGGGTGGGTACAACGAGAAAACTGGATCCGGTGGGGGACCGCTACGAACAGCCGGCGTTTTGAGGATGCGGGATCTCAGGGGCACGACGAAAGATACCGACCCTAGCCCAGACTCCAGTCCGTGGCTGAGGGCCGAGGAACGGTGTGGCTGCGACGCGACACTGGGCGTACTCGGTTCACTCGATGAGTTCTAACAGTGGCTGCTCATCCCTTCTTATCCGGATATCTGGATATCTACATATCTGCATATCCAAATTAGATCAGATACTCAGATATCTACATATGTAGATATACAAGTGCTCACACATCCAAATATCTAAGTGGTTCCCATCTGGATACGTGGATATGCGCATATTCACCAATCTGGATGTGGCCGTACGGAGGCGGTCGGCGTGAGCGTCTCACTCGAAGGCTTCCCGGGTGCGGTCGTCTCGCTGTTCAAGGGCGGCGTTACCAAGACGTCCACGTCGCTCAACGTTGCCCACCAACTCTCTGAGCAAGGCCATGAGGTTGCCATCATCGACCTCGACAAGGACGGCCACTTGACCACGCTACTCGGGTACGAGCGCGAGCTCGGAAACGGAGCCGACATCGGCGACGCGATCTTCGAGGAGACCGACCCGGCAGATCTCCTCACCGAGACTGAGTTCGGGTTGCACCTGCTGCCGGCTACGAAGGATCTTGAGACTGTTGAGGGCAAAATGAAAGACCAGAGCTTCGGCGTGAAGCTCATCCGCAGCGAAGTCGTCGAGCCGCTCGTTTCCGGCGACATCGACTACGTGTTCATCGATCCGCCTGGTGGGCGCGGGATGCTCCATGACGCCGCACTCGTCGCCGTCCAACGCGTGATCGTGCCACTCATCCCGAGCGCGGGCTCGGTGTCGGGGCTGGAGAATCTTCTTCGCCGATCGCTCGTCCCGTTGCGCAACGAGGTTCCGCTCGATATCGTCGCGATCACGCCGAACATGATGCGCGAGAGCATCGCTCAGGAGAGCGGCGAGCAGATGCTCGCCCGTGAACTCAACACGAATGGGGAGTTCGGTGCAACTGCACAGGATCTCACGTACGACGGCTTCGACCACTATCTTCCCGAGTATGCACGCGTCGAGCCGGCGTTCTTCGAGGCGGTCGCCGACGGTGGCCGCTCGGTCACGGGCGAGTATCCAGATATCCCGAAGCCGGGCATCCGATACCGGAAGGCCATCAACGACGCCACTCGTCATGGGCTCCCGGTCAGCGAGTGGAAACCGTCATGTGACCAGGTGGCTGCGTTCGACGCGCTCGCCGACCGCGTTGCCGAAGCGAGCCCTGATCCCGAGGACAAGCGCGCGCAGGTGACGAATCATGCCTGATGAGGCGGACCGCTTCGGCGGCCTCGGCGATGCGATTGAAGAGGAGGAAGGTGACGGCGGGACGAGTAACGTGGACGAGCCAGCCGATAACCCGTCTACGGCCGATGCTGGCACGACCGCTGCGCCGTCGACGGGAAATAGCAACTCGTCGACGGAGCCGAGTGAAGACACCGACGAGAGCCAACCCCCAGCTGAGGAGTACCCCGAACCATTCGGATTCGCAGAAACGAGCCAGCAGAGCTACTACGTCCGTGACGAGACGTTCGGCCCAATTAGTGCCAACCGGAGTCGTGTCGGGGCGGTGGCCTCAAAGCATGGGCTCGATGAAGACGAGCTCTCGAAACGCGAACTCCATGACGCTGAATTATCGGTTCTCCAGTCGTTCGAGGACTGGGACATCGCTGTCGCGGTCGAGGTGCTGGAGCGCCGCGGCGTCGACGTGGATGAAGACGAGATTCGAGCTGTCTTCGACGTCCTCCGATAACCCCACAAAAAAGAGGTTCGCTCATTTGTAGTGGCATCCGTCTTCAGTTAATACTCACAGTAATACGCAGTGGGTTCGTTTTCTTCCCCTATTCGACACCTTCACGCCAGCTACACGGAGAAAATGGCACTGATGAGGGGTGCGTATCGCTCGATAGTTGGACCATCAGATTCTGAACTGTATATTCTCCCATGTTTAATACCATTGGGCATAATTCACTATAGAATATTACTGCCAGGCTTAACTAAAGACGGATGATCTGTAGTGGTAGGTACAACCGAAATACCGTCGAGCAGTCAGATAAGTAACCTATCAGCACTGCCGATCGATCCACTGACACCACTTCTCGAAGTCTTCCGCTCCGGACTGGTCTGCGATGTTACGTAGTGTTCCAGTTCGGATCCGATCGTGTTGCGGGACGGAGACGACACGGACATCGTCGTCGTTCATCGGGTGCTCGTATCGAAGCTTGACGTGGCTGCCGGTCCGATCAACGATAGCAAAACGATTCTTCGAGAGTGCTTTGACGACATCGCGTCCAGAAAAGTCAGGCGCTCCCATCCGACTTACTGCATGAACTCGGGGAGGCCATCGTGCTCGTCGCGAGCCTGCTGGACTTCATCAGGATCGATACCAAGTTCCTCAAGCACTTCTTTTTCCTCCTCCCAATTGCCGACCGAGTCACCAGTTTCTCCCTTGTGAAGTGCGACTGCCTCGTCAAGATTGTCGAGGGCATCTTGCCGTGTCTCACCCTGGCTTGCGACACCAGTCGCCTCGTCACGGGCGACCCACCAGCCGTCGTCCGCCTGAGTGAGCGTAATCGTTCGCCCACTCCGGACGTCGTCGTTCGTACTCGTTTCGGTGCTCATTACCACCATGTTACCTGAGCGGCGTGATAAGCATTCGGCCGTTGAGCGGCATTCCGTACAGAATCGACTCAACAACCGAGACATATGCGTACCCTGTAGTTGATGTCAGTCACGTTCGCAGGAGGTCTATCTGAAACAGATTAGAACGAATATACTGGCTACTATGCCCATTCTCGTCACTGTCCCGCACTCATAGCAGATTCTTGAAACAGAGGGGATGATCGACTTATGCTGAATCTTCGTCCTCAGCTGGATCTTGGTCAGTTGATTGGATTTCTTCCTGAAGCCTCTCCGCGAATCCGGACTGGTCAATAAATCCACCTCCCATACTGGATGTCAAGACATCCTGCCGATGACTGAGCCAGTCCTTGAATGACTCATCTGTATCGATATCAAGTGTGTATTGATATCCAGTCTGAGGGACCTCAATCGGGTCCATGGTCTGCCTGAAATTCAGCCACTGGGTCGGATGAATCTCCTCTGGTAAGAGCTGTTCAATCACGGCAATGATCTCGTCGTTCGAGATCTCACGACGCAACGTCGGAATAAAATCCACCATGACGTCATCCGGTGTTTCGTTTGACAGGTAGTGGAGATAGAGAGTGGTACCAATCCACTGCTGTTTGAATGAGTCCAATCCACTATCAGAAAGCTCCGAGACAGCTTTCACCCTCGCGTACGGTGCCGACACGAACGAAGACTTCCCGGACCACGTCGACGTTGCTCGCGACGCCCTCGAAGACCCCGACGAGCTGATGGGATACTTCTTGGTGGCGATGACCGAGGGGAAGACCGACTACTACTCTAGCACGGTCCTCGGCGGCGGCACGCCGGTCGCCCTCGCGACGGTCAAGGAGATCGGGGAACTCGCGCAGGCCCTCCTCAAGCACGAGTACGAGAACGGTGTCTCCGACCGCATCCCTGACGAGCTCGCCGACGTCGGTGCGCTCGGCTACCAGCTATACTGGAAGCGAACCGCCTACCCCGACGACCTCCTGGAGGTACACCTCGACGATGATTGAAATCGCCTACACCCCCTGCCGCAACAACTGGTTCGACTAGAGGTCAGTGGGAACCACGTAGTTCACGAAGACTTGGTGGACCTCGGTATCCAATATGATGGTTAAGACAAACCCAGCGGCCTGGTCACAATCCAAGCACACCCGCAACGGCACCCCCAGCACCGACTGCGACCACCGAGGCGGCGGCGCCGAGCGCGAGGAGCGCGTAGTTCGCGATCGGGTTCGCCGCCTTCGCGACGTCGAGCGTGTACGTGTCGTCTCGGAGCGGCCCGAACGGGCGGATACCCATCGGTGTGAGCACGTCCGCTAGGAGGTGGCCGACGACGATCGTGGCACCGACGACAAACCCGAACGCACCGAGCACGACGGCGCCGGCGAAGCCGGCAGCGCTGCCGAGGAGAGCGCCCGCGACGGCGAGGACGCCGCCGACGAGGAGCGTGAACCACACGGTGTGTGTCGGTCCGCGGTGGCGCACGAACGGCACGCGCTGATCCCAGTCGGGGACCATGGCACCGGCGACGGCGACGGCGCCGCCGGCGAGGGCGAGCTCGACGCCGCCGAGGGCGATCGCTACGAACCCGACCGGCGCGTACGCGACGAGCGAGGCGCCGTAGTGACCTGGTCGGTACATCGTGTCTGAGGCGAGGAGCGCCAGCGGCAACAGCCCTTCGACACCCCGAGTGTTTCGAGCTCCTGACGCTTGTGAGAACTGCTCCTCTGTAAAATAGCAAGGGGCGATTATGACGGAGTTCGATACACAAAAAACACCGTCGACATCAAGCACCTCGGCTTTTACGCCGAAGCGAAGTCATCGAGCGTGCTGCTCTGTGTCTCTTCGATCGTCGGGGGGTGCTGGCTCTCCTCGTCGTCGTGGAGGTACTCCGGTTCGGGGCCGGACCGCGGATTCGTCCCATCGGTGGCGTCGTATACGGCCGCTGTCGGATCGGGGAGTTCGGCCGCATCCGTCACGGTGTGGTCCTCCTCGGTGTCGGTGCTGGCGAGCTGGTTGATCCGGTCGGCGAGTTGGTTGCCGGTGGCCTGGATGTAGGCGACCGCGACCCGCATATCCTCCCATCCCATCAGTGCTTGGAGGTAGTGAGCTTCCATCCCCTGCTCGGCCCAGTAGAACGCCGCAGCGGCTCGGAGCGCATGCGGGTAGAGCCGATCTAGGCTGGCGCGTTCCTGGAGCGTGTTCACCCGGCGATTGATCGTCGACTGAGCGACGTCGAGGTGGCCGACCTCGTCGACGAACGTCTCGACGATCTCGATACTGCGCTCGGAGTAGCCGTAGGGGATCGCGCGGATGCTGGCCTCATATTTCGGCTGCCAGTACACCTCGAGCGCGTCCTCGGCGTCGACGTCGTCGTGTGTCTCCGCGAGTTCTTGGACGCGCTCGCGACAGTACCGACACGAGCAGTCATCGAGCCCGGGGATTTTGATGATCTTCCTGTCGCGGTCGACCCACCCCTCATGGAAATGTATCAATTCACCCGACCGGAGAGTGAGCCGCCCGCTGGCGTGGCAGATGAATCTGTCCTCCACCCGGCGGCCGGGAGTGTCGGCGAGCCCGGCCGCTCGGAGTAGTCGCTTGAACTCATCCCGGCTGGGGGCGTCGGCGGAGGCGTGTCTTACAAGTGCCGAACTCATGGCTGATCAATCTCCTCGGCATCTGGCGACGGTTGAATTCGGAGCATGGTGAGCGGTATAACCTATCTCGGATATATCTCTATAAGAAGTTTCGTGAATTCGCATTAGTAGTGTATGAAAAAATAAACAAGAGGTCGACGCAAAAGCGGGGTGAGGCGACGATCGTCGATTCCTAGCGCAAAACCCATGCGTCGGTGTTGCGCTGCTCGGCGCAAAAGCGGGGTTCAACGGACGCAAAAGCGGGGTGTACGCCGGGAGGGCCCTCCCGGCGGTCTGAATCTCGGCGTTGGCTGTGGCGAGAGACGTCGCCCTCGGGCGTGATCCGGTCAAGAGCGATTAGGTCGGTGTCCTCGCGGATCGTCGCGTAGGTCTCTGGTTGCGGGTCGACGTCGTACGGGCCGTTGGTCGGCATCCCGAGCGCGGTCGACATCTTGTGCCACAGCTGGGCGAACTCGGAGCTCACGTAGTACTGCGCCGTGCTGAGGTACTTCCACCCCATCAGCATCTTCAGCCCGTGGTTGTCGAAGCCCTCCAGCATGATCCAGTAGTTCGCTGCCGACGCCCGAAGCGACTGCGGCATCATCCGATCGGGGTCGACGCCCTCGGTCACCTCGGCGAGGCGAGTGAGCCGCCGGCGCACTGTCTCGTCGACCATGTCGAGCTCGCCTTGGACCTCGAGGAAGCGCTCGATGATCTCGCGGCCGCGCTCCTGGAGGACGGGTATCTGTCGCCCGCCGGCGTGGGACTTCGGCGACCAGTAGTCGTCGTAGAAGTCCTCGGGTTCGGCGTCGACGTCGTCGGCGTTCCGAGCGCGCGCCTTCGCGAGCTCCCGGCAGTGGCTACACACGGGCTCGTCGACGGCCCGGTGACAGTCCTTGTGATACGGGACATTCACGGCGACGATCTCGCCGGCAGCGTCGCGAACGACGTCCTCCTCGGTGAAGTGGAGAGCAAACCCGAGGCGGAACCCGAGGTAGCCGAGGAAGTACACCAAGAAGGCGATCGTCACGCTCGCGTGCTGGAGGTCGTCGCGGAGGGCCCGCTCGTCGAGCCGCGAAGCAGTCTGAAAGAGTCGCTCAATCTCGACAGGCGTGAAGGAGTTATCGGCCGCAGTTCCTCTCGACATGTGGAGGTTTCACCTGTAATCACTTATAAAACTCGGGTGCTGAGAGCGACTGCCCGAGGAGACCGGGTGTGCGGTCGAGGATGTCGGTCGACCGCGAGAGCGCCGAGGTGGCGATTGACCTTATGTATACTCAGGTCCGTAATTAGGTCGAGATGCTACATAAGGTGACAGTACCAGAAGTCGGGAGATCCACGTTATACTGATGTGTGGAGCCACTTTGGCGGCGCGACCGACACCCGATGTCGACGCAGTCGGGCGTGTTCGATCCAATAGGTAAACCGCCAGCAACGTGTCTGACGCACCGAACTGTCAGGACGCCCGACGGGACGCGGTCAATCTTAACTACAATCCGGGCGGTGAAGTGACAATGTTGGTTAATCTGGGTCGCTCTTGTGTAGAGCTGCGGAAAGACGATTTTACATTTTGTACACCTGCCGCCGTCCAGCGATCTGAGTCCTAGTTGGCGTACTCAGCTTTGAACGTTGTCGTGTTGACACTATTGGACCCGAAATCGGAGGGAAAGACGTTCTACGAGGAGTTTACGGTATCGGCCGAACTGGAGAGTGATTCACAGAGGATAATGAAGGCAGCGTTCACGGCGTTTGAACCTCTAGTGGAGAGTGGAGCGTCTGCGGCTGAACTCCCTTTTCCATGCTCACACCGTCTCAGCCGCCATTTTCGGTCGATTAAGTGTTAGATACTCAACGTTCAAAGCTGAGTGGCGTAGTTAATTCGCTGTGGGTACAACTCAACGGCCCCTTTCCGTGTTTCTACGTAGAAGCGCCGGATCTCGCTCAAGCGCAGCCGTTGACACAGTCACAACTACGTCGGCAATACTTCTAGAGTCATACTCGATCATCATGGCGATCAGTTGCTCAAATACTTCCTCAGAAACGGTGAGACTGGTGTATCTGTCCGACGGCGTTACCAAATTGCGGCAAGTACGGATCAGCCTACGGTACGATGTTGACCTCAACTAGGGTTAAATCTCGGAAGTACGATTAGCCAATACAACGTGCTCCGTCGAAAAGTGGCGGTCAGTCTCTTACGTCCCATGTCCTAGTTCACACGCTCATAATATAGCGGCTTTCTATCGGATCAACACAGCAAATTATCGGTGTTTCTAGGTCTTCTATCCCGTTTCTAACAATGTGTTATATGACATTACGAGACCACAATATCTAACATCTAATTAGTCATTAGTTCATGACATGGTGGTACTCAGATGGATTTGAACAAGACTGACCAGCTGATTTTAGCAAAGCTCAGAGAGGGGCGATGTACCCCCCGATATTTAGCCGATGAACTCAACCGAAACCAGTCATACGTGAGTCAACGACTACGACATCTTCAGGATGAAGGACACGTCGATCGTGTACATCGAGGGTTGTACCGCAGTGCTGCCGTTGACTCATCTCATGTTTCAGCTGAAGATCTGGTTGAATCGTATGAGCCAGCGGAATTAGTGTCCTCAGTTACCAACTGTAGTCAGCACGATGCTACTACTAATGAAGTGTTTCCAAAGCCGTCATCACTCTCGATCGAATTCGGTACCGATGATGTCTCGACCGTAGTTTCACGTGTCTGTCAATCTGGAACGAGCGAAGAGCAACAAGTCTTGGAGTCCATCTTTCGCGATATCTTATGGACACTCATTCAGGATGGCCAGATAACGGATCAAGAACTGCGCGCAGAAGTAAACCGCCTAACTGATATTGATGTCGTCGAATTTCGTGATATTCACCAATATGAGACTGAGATCGCGAACCAACTTTCAAGCCATCCTCAGATTTCTTTGAAACGTAACTCACTGTCGCAGGAGATAATCTATACTGGCGAATCACCGATCCTCCGTTTATAATATCAGTTCACGTTCAGAATGAGCGTGACCGTGGTTACATTCAAATCGCAAGGGGGTTGTTTGACCAGTGTCAGAAGTTTAGTATTGTTGTCTAATGAACTCAACTGAGGGGAATCACATATCTAAAGGGGTGATCGAAATTAAGAAAATACACCATATTAATCCAGATTAAGAACACATATGGCAGGCAACAGTCCAATTTTGATAGATAATTTAGAATACCCATCAACCCATTGGGATATGTGGAAAATATTATAATAATCCGGTTCTAACTTCTGTCCAAGGCGATAACATGGAACCAGATGATCCACGACAACAGACCCTCCAGATGGATCGTGACACCTGTGTTTGGGATACAGCTGAACACCTAGAAAAAATGTATTGGGACGACGAAATGACGCTTGAGGATATCGCGGAGAAGGCCGAGGTATCTATAACAACGGTCCATCGGCGAATGAAAAACCGCAAAGTCCCAACACGGGGACCTGGACCATGGACCACTCACAGTACCTTCCGAACAAATACCGGTGGCAACGAGGAAGCTTCCGGATCACACGAATCAGTCGACATCCATCGGCTGGTAATGATCGCTGAGTATGGGACAAAAGCTGTGTGTAACCGTGATGTTCATCATAGTACGAAGATCCCATTCGATAATCGCCCGAACAACCTCGAGTTGCTGTCCCATAGTGAACACACGACTCTCCATAACCGGTTGAAAACCCTCCCTGAGGACCAAGCGACATTATTCAAGTTTGCATCTAATGGTGAGAATAAACCCAATTATCTACAGCCACTAAACAAGTGAACCACCCTGGCCACGGTGGCCCATGGTTTCTCGTAGATTAGTCGAGCACACTTGCCTATTATTAATCATGGCTTCGAGTCCCGACAGTCGTCAAGCGGTATCCTGAGAATGGCAAAGCGGTCATCGTCGCATGTTACAAGGACGCCAACAAGATCATCCTCGTCCCCCTCGAACAACGATTCGACCGGGCAGATGTCTACGGCTACAAACCTGGCGGGACGATCACAGGGCGGACCTTCGTCAAAGAGTACGGAATCGAGCATGACGAAACGGTTCGCTATCACCCGGAGTGGGATGACGACATCGGCGGCGAGCATGTTGATGGCGGCTTCCGAGTCGACCTTGATCAAGACGGCGAGGTCGTCAATACAGATGCGTCTGAAGCCGACAGCACCACCGACGAGTCTGAAGCTACCGACTGACAACTCCCGCACGACCATCGGAAGCCGGCCGTAGTCACAGCGTCGTCACCCCCGACCCTCCATTTGTTTCTCGCGAGAGCCCAACCTCTCGGAGACGCTAGCGATGACGATCCCCAACTGATCACTGCCTGACGCAAGACAACCGACAGGCTCGCCCCACGCCGACCCACTCCTGAATACCCTCCCAGCCCCAACGATCTCCCACACGACTCCTCACCCACGCCTGTCTCACTCTCGACGCAAAACTAGTGGACGACTCTCTTCAGGCTCAATATCCACTAGCCGTTGAGGTACAAGAAGCGTGTCCTATACTCGCTCATTACCATCGAATCCCTCAAACTCGGAATCACACTTGCGAGAGCGATATCATCGAGTTGCTGTTTCGACCTAGTGAGATGCAATCAGTTTCTGCTCCCAATTCCCCCGCTTCAGCGATTCCTAACGCGGAAATGGAAAACGACTCCCCGGCTGTCGACGCAAAAATGACTCACAAATGGAGCGCGACCCCCCGACTGTCGACGCAAAAATGACTCACAAATGGAGCGCGACCTCCCGACCCTCAATACAAGGCTAACAAATGAAAATCTCGCGGCCACCCGACCGTCTACACGAGCTACTCCGCACCGATCTCAAAAGCAGGTTCGTCGACAACCGAACGCAGATTCACGCCGGCACGCTCACACGCAGCACGCACCACACCCGACGCGACACTCGACCGTGATCAGCAGCTCGATAGTGCTATTCTGATCGCCACTCTTACCACATACTCTATGTATTTCGGTGGGTATCTACACCACTAATTACCAGACGGGAGCCGATTCGCAGGGGGTAGTGATTAGTTCGGTAATTACCACATGGCAGTAGAATTGGGGGCAATCGTGTTAACCGCCAGAGCATGACTCCCCGACCAAGGGGGAACACACGTAATTACTGGACGGCAACGGGTTTGCGGGGGCAGGTATTTAGTTCATTAATTACCAGACGGCGACCCGATTGGGGCCGTCTGTAATTACATCTCAATTCCGATCGTCGCCTGCTCCATCTCACCGCTAATTACCAGACGGCAGCCGGATTCGACAAGGCCGCAATTAGTTCCGTAATTACCAGACGGGAGCGAGTTAGGCGGGGTTCGTAATTAGCTTCTAATTCACCCGTCTCATTCCTCTAATTACCAGACGGCACCCGATTCAGGGGCATATATAAAAAGATATTTATTATACTCATCATCATAGCTAATTACCAGATGGCGGCCGGATTCAGAGGGTTCGTATTTAGAACACCACCCACCAAATCGAGCGTCGTTGTTCAGCCATACGCAGAGATAGCTTTAGAGGTCTTATAGAGCAATCTCCTACCCCCGTCGCAGTTCAGCCGAATTCACACAATTAGGGTTCAGGGGAGATGAAGTTCAGTGGATAGTCGCGTAGCGAACGATTCGGGCCGGAGCCAAGAAACGGGCGGGGGAAAGTGGGGGAGACGGGAGGCGGACAAGGCGACGACTATCAGAGATATGATAGTGGATGGAACCCTCGGAGAGCGGCGCAGGAGACAGGGAGTATGAGGCGATGAACAGGGGCTGACGACAGTCAAGCACCGACCACCAGCAGGAGGCCACAGAAGAGCCACGACCAGTGCCGACGATGAAGCGAGACAGCAGCGACTGCGAGGTAGCGGGGGGGCTGACTCGGAGGGCCGACGACGAACGAGGAACAACCTGGACCCGGAGCTCGACGATAGACTAGCAGCTGATCGATAGCACTCCAGAGGCGATCCACGACACCACCAGCGAGACTGACTCGGCGGCGACAACCCAACCACCAACGGGAAGCGAAAATTGACCAGCGGGGGACACCGACCAGCAACGACACCCCGATCCGAACAGCGACCAGTATCGTAGGCAACCGACGGCCGAACTGGAAGCAACACCGAACCGGCGGGGGCACGGCGACATAGAGGGACCGCCGAGACGACACGACACCCGACGGCGAACAGCGGCGGCGGAGCGACAACAAGAGGGGAGGGCCAGATCACGATGCGAGAGTGCGGGGTGGGGGCGCGGTCGACGACGTCGAGAGTCGCGGTCGCGATGTGAGCGGTGACGGTGGGTGTGCGGGAGACGCGATCGTGACTGTACCGAGTGCGACGCGACGGTGGGGGATGGGGGCGACGACGACAGCGAGGCAGCGGTACTGCTGGGGCGGCGAAGCGACGGGGACGGCACGGGGAACGGCGATGTCGACGAGGGGTAAGCGAGAGCGAAGCGACGGTGGGGGATAAGGGCAACGACGACGTCGACGAAGAGTAGGCGAGAGCGAAGCGACGGTGGGGGCGGGGCAGCAACGAAGACGAAGACCGCGATCCGAAACCACCGCAGCGGGAGACAACTATCGACGACCGTTCAGCAGGGGACAGCGATCGGCAGGGAGGCGAGAGGGACGGGGGGAGGTGGAAGGAGGAAGAAGAAGTGGAAGGCGAAGATTGATCCTCCCGGATTGCCGTAGGCAGATCGGTCAGGACGGAGCCGACGTGGCTGATCAGGACGGGGCCAGATGGCGACTCGGGGGCGGAGAGTAGCCGGGGTCGGCAGAAGAGGAGGGAATCCCCAAAGAGTAGTTGGGAGCGAAGCGCAGTTGATGTCCCACAAAGACTCGCCCGGAAGGCGACTTACTACGTGGGAGCAAATCGAGTCGGTATGGGAGACCAAATTAGCGCGATGGTAGACGAGGATCTGAACAGCATTCTCGAAGCGATGGCAAAACACCATGACATCCCAAAGAGCAGAGTGATCGAACTGCTCCTCCGGGAGGGGGTCCACGCACGCCAGATGCGGTACCGCTACGAGCAGATGGACGCGAAGCTCGATCACCCCATCAACAACCTCGGTGTGGGATCGAGCGCAACGTACGCAGTCGAGGACCGATTCGAAACAGTCAGCGAACGGTCGTTGCCCGCCGGCGTCGCTGGTGTGGAGTTAGCCGACAGCCCACTGCCGTACTTTCAGAGCGCCGGGAGCTATCCAGACCGATCGGACGAGGAGGCAGTTGTCCGGGACCAGGTCCTCGACGAACGGGATGCGGTCGGGGCAGGGGATGACGACGACTGATCGAGGGGGGGGGCGATGAGCGATATAACAAGAACGAGTACTTCACACTGAAGCAGCTCGGCACCCACCACCATCTGATGGTGATCGGGAAGCCGAACACCTACACCACAGACGAGAGCGAGACGAACGTTTCAGTCGATCCCGAGGCACTCATCATCGTCGGCGAACCGACTCGAGAGAGGTGGGAGGCAGAAATGGCCGAGTTCACCCTCGACCAGATCGAAGCGTACGAGGACGGCACTGCGCCCCACTTCGACGAGGTCAACATTACTATGAGTACAACATCGACGAGCTTCGAGAATACGACGGAACCGTCGTCGACGGGCTGACCGGAACCGACACCGAAGCTGCTACCCCAAACCCCGACAGTCCCAACGACGAATCGCCGACTCCCGAGAGGGACTGTCTCCCGGTAGCTGTGACTTCTCTGTAGTGCGCTATCAAGAATGTTAGCTAGCGTGTATCGCGTCTGGTGGGCGGTGATCGGTCTGTGGAGTCTGTTTTTATTTCTCGATTTGGGTGAGGTGAACAGTCAAAAGGGAAGCACCGCACGGGAGAGAGCTCCCACAGAGCCGTCTCGATTTTCAACCAGTTTGCCGCTCGCGTCATAGTGTGGACACACACTGCCGGCAGGGTCCAGACGACCAGCCACGCGAGCGGCCATTCAACATCAACTAATGCGACCAGAACATCTTGAACAATCAGTCTTCGACCGTTGGGGCCAGCAATGCGTGGTCTGCGGTCGAACCGTAGAAGAGTGGCTTGAAACTAACTCCGGAGCGCGCAACCAGGACAAACTCTCTTTTCACCACGTCAACGGCGACGATACGGATCAGCGTGTCGAGAACGTGATCCCGCTGTGTCAGAGCTGTCACGTCCACATCCACAAGGTGGACGAGCCACCCTACCGGATATGGCATCGACAGCTCCCGATCGAACACCGTCATGCATGGAACGAGTACCACCACGAATACTACGAGGGGCCACGCCTGACTCGTGAAGAAGCTGTGAACCAGTTCGGCGACGATGGGGGCGTCCCAGTGAGTGTAAAGTATCTCGTTCATGAACGCGAGGGCTTCGACCCTGATGAGTTTGAAGCACCTGATATCGACTTGCTTCCCGACGATCATGCTGACGATGATTGTGACGAGTCCGCCCAAGACGACGATGGCGGCGACTGTGACGACGACGGCACCGCCACGTCGTAGCGGCTGATCTTAGCGGTTATTTTTCACGGTAAAGGGTCTCTGCGCCCACTAGAGTCGACTTTTAGAAAAGTGTTAAACTTCTTATATATTTAGGGATAACCTCAAACTAAGTATGCCCTAGTAGCGTGGAGAAACCACCTGTCGCATGCGGCAGGTAGAGGTGAGTCAAGGGTTACAACCCATGTAGGTCGCCTAAGAAGCGATCAGGCCGTCACCGTGGTCGAGCCACTCACTCCAGTTGGGAAGTAGTGGCTTGGGCGTCGGTCGGCTGACAACGGCATCTGAAGTACATGATTCACTCGGTACTACCGACTGCGAGGCTCCGAGGCGGATGTTGACGGGGAACTCCCGTCTATAGTGAGCAACACTGTAGCTACCCCCCTCCTCCAGCCGACAGGCTGTCGATTGCGCTTTACTGCTCTTACTGGCTACGGGAGCACCCCCGCCGGGATTACAGGTCCTGTGTTGAGATCTATTGGTTTAGGAGAATGGTGAGCACGCTCTCGTTCAGATCTGTTCAGTAGTCACAGCTGACAAGTGGACAACTGGTGAACCGTATCCGGTCGGAGAGAACAGGGGTTGGAGCCTGCTTGGGTGGGTCGCTGCGAGACGAGCCGTCTGTAACTCTCGAGTGGGGTGAGGTGGGAATAACAGGGGTGACTCAGCCACAGCCCAGCACACGATGGTGCTGACGTGGTCGCCCGCCGTTCCCGCCTTGACCACATGAACGGACGTTACAACATACTACTGCCACGTTGTTTCGACGTTCAACTGCGTCTCGCTGGCTCCCATGGAGGCAGCGATGACTAGTCCCCGCCGACGCATACGGGAACGGACGGCTCGCGAAGCACTCGATATACATCTCGCACACGCACAAGCAATCATGCGGTGTGAGTCGACTGTCGTCCGTGCGCATCTTGAGGCAGCACGTGAGCAGTGTCAACGCCTTCCACCGACACCGATTGTTGAGTGTCCCGTCTGCGGAGCGGCCGGTCTACCAGAACGGATCGCCGACCACGGCTGTCCCGTGGAAACTCACAACGACTGAATTCCCCTGACCTCTCACGTTCTTACAACACAATCTATGGATAAGCAGGAACGAATATTTCGGTCTAACGCCACCGATGAGGGCTTCGACATCTTCCACGGCCGTGAGTACATCTCCTTCCGCACAGATAGCCACCTCGCGCCAAATTCAACAGTAGTTGAACAGCATCTCAAGGGAAAAGAAGCCGTCATCCTCGCGTACAACGAAGCCAATAATGAGGTCGCACTCATCCCGCTATCAGCAGATTACGATCGGGGTGATGTCTACTCGCTCAAACGCAGCGATGGGAGTACGGTAATCGCCGCAACGGGATTCTTCAAAGAACACGATCTCTCCGTGGACCAAACTATTCGGTATTCACCGGAATGGAATGGCGACATCGGCGGCGATAACGTCCCTGGTGGGTTGGTTATCGACCTCGATGAAGACGGAGAGATCTACGCGGCTGCCCACCATCAACATCTACTGACGAGACCTAGCACGGCTACACACCTAACTAGGCTCCCACACAAACACGATAGATCGCCGGACTGGCTCTGTCCGTAGACAGTCGACGTGCGCTCCGAGACCAGCTATTCTTTTTGCGTCGTTCGTCCCGTCTCTAGATCGACCCGACATCAGCCATCGTAACACAGCCCAGTATTCTAACCCCCCTCTGCGGATACTTAGTCTAGGAAACGAACCAGCGACACATCAGCGTTGAATTGGAGACGAACTGGGAATACATCACCGTAGAACTGGAGACGAACTACCGGCACATCAGCGTTGAATTGGAAACAAACTGGCGACACAACAGCGTGGAACTAGAGACGAATTAGCATCAAATCCCCGTCCTAACAGCTCCAAGCCAAGACTTTCAGAAAGCAAAGGTGTAGATCGGTACTCAATAGAAAACCTGCTTCCAGCAACCACAGTTCTTGCCCACTATTACTACCGCCACCAAGCGTTCTATCATATCCTATATGTTTTTGGGGAAAATCTGAGGCTATAATTACAAGACAGCAGCGGGATTAGTGGGGCTGGTTCATGAAGTGCGTAATGACAAGACAGCGGCGGGGTTGGCGGGGTGCTTCATGAACCAATCCTGAATCCATCAAGTGGCGATCGACCTACCGTAATGACAAGAAGGCGGCGAGATTAGTGGGGTGCTTCATGAAGTGCATAATGACAAGAAGGCAGCGGGATTAGTGGGGTATTTCATGAAGTAATTCTAAACCCATCAAGTAGCAATCGACCTACCGTAATGACAAGAAGGCGGTGGGATTAGTGGGGTGCTTCATGAAGTGCGTAATGACAGGAAGGCGGCGGGATTGGTGGGGTATTTCATGAACTGGCTTTGGACCCAACAACCATCGACAAATATCTTATAATGACAGGAAGGCAGCGGGATTGCGGGGTGTGATTCATTAATTACATAGCTATATTGTCAGGTCAGCTAATGACAAGAAGGCGGCGGGGTTGCGGGGGGTACTTCATGAAACCGCTACCAACCAAATTAGGCGTGTACGTTCAGCCATACACTGAGAGTGCTTTAGAGACTCTATAAAGAAATCTCTTGTCCCCGTGTACGTTCAGCCGAATTCACACAATTAGGGTTCAGGGCAGATGAAGTTCAGTAGATAGTCGCGTAGCGAACGAGTCAGGGCGGAGCCGGGTAACGGACGAGAGAAAACGGGGGAGACGGAAAGCGGACGAGGGGGAGACTATCAAGGATATGATAGTGGCTGGAACCCTGAGTGAGCGGCGCAGAGAGACGGAGACACGAGGCGGTGAAGAGGAACCGACGACAGGGGAGGACACCAGCCGACAGTCAGGACGACGGAGACGACCACGGAAGAGCCACCAACGTCGACGGCGACACGAGACATCGATCAACCCGAAGCGACGAACGACCCCAACCGGGATGACCGACGATCGGCACGGCGAGAAATTGGACCCGACACTCGAAGACGGACCACCAACTGATCGACAACACCCCAGAGGCGATCCGCGACACTACCAACAAGACCACTCCGGCATCGACAGCTCGACGAGCGGCGACAAGCGAGGACGGACCAGCAGGGACACCGACCACCGACGACCGGCGGCGACCAGCAGAGACCAGACCGACAGCCTGGAAGCGACGAGGCGACTTCGAACCACGACCAACATCGAGGACGAACCAACGAGGGCGCAGCGACGAGGGGGACCACCGAGACGACACGACACCCGACGGCGAACAGCGGCGGCGGAGCGACAACAGAAGGTGGGGCCAGATCACAATGCGAGAGTGCGGGGTGGGGCGCGGTCGACGACATCGAGAATCGCGGTCGCGATGTGAGCGGTGTGGTGTGGGTGGGCGGGGAGATGCGACCGTGACCGTACCAGATGTGACGCGACGGTGGGGGTGGGAAGGCGACAACAGCGAGACAGCGATACTACGGGAGCGGCGAAGCGACGGGGACGGCGAAGGAAATGACGACATCGCGGACCTCAAAGACGAGTTCGAAGAAGTCGAAGAGCTCGTCGGTGTGATCAACGACATCGCCGAGCAGACGAACATGCTCGCGTTGAACGCCAACGTCGAGGCGGCGCGGAGCAACAGCGACGGCTTCGCGGTCGTCGCCGACGAGGTGAAGAACCTCGCGAATCGCTCGCAAGACCAAGCTGACGAGATCGAAGACATTGTCGCGAGGATCAAGGAGAAGGCTTCCAAAACCACCGCCGAAGTGGACGCAGCCAACGACGTGATACAGTCTGCGAGAGACGACATCCAAGCCGTCCTCGAGAACCAAAAACAAATTCTCACGGCAGTTGAGCAAACTGAGAGTGGGATCACCGAGATCGCGGAGGCAACAGACGAACAGGCAAGCGTGGCCGAAGAGATATCGAGTGCCGTTGACGACGTCTCCGAGCGGGCGACCATCGTGAGCGAGGAAATCGCAGAGATCGCGGCCGAAAACGAGAGCCAGACAGAGATGGTCTCGGATCTCACCCGGCAGGTTGAACAGATTGACCGTGAACTGGCGAGTGTGATGAATTGGCCAGTTTGAGCGGTCCGCGCCCCACAGACAGAACAACACACCCACCCCACGTTTCCGCTGTAGATCTCCAGAATATCGATACTTCAGGCCGTCCCCTGTAGTCGTCTTTTTTGACATCTCTCTCTGTCTTCAGGCGGAAGAACCCCGACCACGGTTGGGATCTATGACATCGCGCGCAATGGCTACTCACGACCTGCGGTCACGCTGCTGTCCCAGAACAATACTTTCGTCCCGCTCGCCCGAAGTATAAGTCACAGCGCCTCAAATTTTGAGGAGAGGGAGTACCGCTGGGCCGGTTTCAACAACCGGAGCAGCTCCAAAGCAGTGTCACACGCTCCCTCTCCCCACGAAGTAGCCCGTGAATTCGTGAGAATGACTCCTGATGACCTAGAGACAGTCCGTGGCGACTGCTCGTTCTGTGGCGAGACAGTCACGAGTTGGCACGCAATCATCCACTATGAGACCGCTGGCGGCGACACAGGCGTGTGGGCCGAATGCCCCAGCTGTGGCGAGATCGTTGACCCCACCGATGCTAAGTAAACAGTTCATCCGGCAGATCGCCAGGCTCGAGCTGCCATCGACAACGCACCACGAGTGCCGTCACTGTGGGTACAGCGTGGAGAAAGACGTCGATGAATGTCCACAGTGTGGCTCTCACGAGATTGCGGCCTACGATCTTGAGTAATCGCTGAAGTGTTCACGGTTGGGAGAGAAAGTTCAATACCTTATGTATCGCCCGAACGCTAATATGGCTCCGATTGTTACATAAGGTATGGAGCAGCCGTCACCACCCACCTCGCTCCCGAAGTATCTCGCAGAGGGGCTCCCCAAACAGGATACGGAGACACTCCATGAGATACAGAACTACGTCGAGGTGCTCATTGAGTATCGCGAACAGTCAGTTGACACCGACGAACTTCCCGAGACTGCCGAGCCCGTCGACGATCCAGACAATACGGAGAAAGGAACGGTCGTCAAAGAGAAAGTCACCTGTGGCGACGACAACTGTAAATGTGCCAGCGGGAATCCCTCGGACATGCACGGTCCGTATCTCTATCGCTACTATCGTGAGAACGGCACGATGAAATCGGAGTACGTCGGTAAGCCAAAAAGTGAGTAGTGGCGTGAGAAGTTTGCAATAACCACCCGTTCGTGCCAACCTGCGGTCCTAGACTTCTCCGCGAAGGGTGTCATCAACGACATCAGCGAACGCAACGTTCTCACGCACCTGTTGCATCTCGACGGTGACGCGGTCTCCGACACTCGTTTCGGGAACGATCACGACGTAACCGTGCTCAACTTTCGCGATCCCGTCACCTTGGTCACCGAGGTTCTCGATTTCAACGTCTCGCTGTTCACCTTCCTCGACAGGCGGGCCGTCGTATTCGTGTTGCTGAGCAGCGTGGTCAGCTGACTGAGTGACCTCAGTCGTGTCGGTGGCTTCGGTATCCGACGTCGATGTCGATATGAGCGCAACACGGTATGTTTCACCCTCAGAGAGTGTCCCCGTGGCTATCTCACGGTCTGGCACAGGTATCTGGTAGGTGCCATCGTCTTGCTCAACAGTCGCAGTATACAGTGTCTGGAGCGTCTCAGAAATGTCCATAAATCGCGTATTGTGTTGACTCGTGCCAGCTGACTTGTTTCTAGCGTTTCTAGTGCTCTCACCTGATTACCGTCGGTCTGATCAAGGTTCCCGAGAGACCACTTCAGGACTCATCGCTAGCATCAAACACGGCCGCAAAGTCTTCGAGAAGCTCCTGTGGCGATCGCTCATCACTACGAGACGGGAGTGGAGCTTCCCAGCATTCGATCTCGAGCGTGCGCGCATTCGACACTGACTCCGGTTCGGTTGTCACATCTGACTCCGGTTCGGTTGTCACATTGAAAATCCCGGTATGATAGATCGCCAGCAGTCGCTGATCATGAACGGTGACGTAATCGATTCCGGCCCGGTCTAGGACTGTAGGAATGTCAGTAGCCTCAGATAGCGAGACAGAGGCGCTTGGAGACGCCGAGTCGGTCATACCTAGGTTTTGGTCTATCGCACAAATAAAAACACATTGTGGAGAGACTCGTATTCTTAAAGATCGCTCTTATGTAGAAACGCGGAAAGCCCGTATAATTACACTCAGACAGTTCTAATCTGGCGATATGTCTTCCACTGAGTCAGCGTTCGGCGGGATGTTTCGGCAGCTGATCGAGCTAGGAGTCATAGAGATCAACACCGAGCCGCTCGATGCGCGCATCGAGCGGCGACTCAAGCGGTTCTGGGAGAATACATCCTGTCCTCGCTGTGGTCACCAGAGCATTATGACGTGGG
>NZ_SGTX01000015.1:0-77219 GCF_005435025.1 Halorubrum sp. CGM4_25_10-8A
TAAGATTTACTTCGCAACCTACTCCAGCTACAGGCACTCTCACGTCCGAAAACAAACGATTAGCGCTCACGACCGAACGCATCCGGGATCCAATCTTACTTTGTCTTATTCCGGTAAGACAGAGTAAGCTCTTAGTGACCCCCACCCGTGCCCCCAACCAAGGCAGATTCCGAATTATGGCCAACGCTTCCCGAGACAGTCGCTCCAGCCAGAACAACGCTTCTAGGGCAGTGATCCGAAGGTACAACTCCCACACTCCAAGGGGCCGATGACGGGTCGCCGCTCCGTCGAAACGCCGATCGAGGACACGTTCACGAAGTACCTCACGGACAAGGGGAAGGGTGACGCCGGCGAGGAGGGTGCGTACCGAGCCGACGCCGATCGTGAACTGAATCGATTCCGACGCTGGTGTCTCGGCAAGACAGCTGACTCAGCGAATGCGTCACCACCAGAATCGTGGGCGGGTGTCGTCGACGACGACACCGTCCGGTTCGTCGACCTCGACACGACGGTCTTCTCAGACTACGCACGGTACCTCTCGACCGCGGGATACGCCGCCGGGACCGTGCTCACCTACTACGCCCACGTCGCGTCGTGGTGTGGTTGGGCGCACGCCCAGGGGTACCTCCCACGCCACTATGCCCGCGAATCGGACGCTGAAGACCCACTGCCCGAAAACGACGGGCGACGTCCAGGTGACCAACAAGCGTGGGAGCCGATCCACCGCGACCTGATCACGCAGTTCGTCGACCGCCGCGTCTCTGAAGCGTTCGACGAGCTCGGCGCGATCGAAGTTTCCCACACCGATCGTGGTGACCCCGAGAGTGAGCTGTGGCAGGCCAAACAGCGAGCGCGGTTCGAGGCCTACCAGCGGTGTCGCGAGCAGGCGCTCGTGTACGTCGTCGCCTACACCGGCCTGCGTGGCTCGGAATTCCTCTCCGCGCCGAAGGAGGACCACGAGGGCCGCAACGGAATCCGCTGGCGTGACGTGTCGTTCGCGGACAGCAGCGTTACCGTGTTCCGGAAGAGTCGCGAGTGGAAGGAGGCCTCGCTCCCAGAGCCCGTCAGCACGCCGTTGAAGCGATACGCCGAGGTGCTGGAGGTACCAGAGTCGTGGCCGGTGTTCACGACGCTCCACCGCCCCTCGCTCGCCTCGCACGTCACAGAGGGGCTCAACGATACCGGCCTCGACGATGATCAGATCGAACGCGTCCGGACGGGCGCTCCTGACCTGATCGTCGCTGCCGAACACGACCTTGACCCACCGAAGCCGCTTACTACCGACGGCGCACGCTCGATCATGGAGCGGCTCTGGACCCACGACGCGCTCGTCGAACGTCGCGGCGAGCTGGACCTCTCGCTTGATGGCGACTACCTCGAACTACACGGCGGGCGTCGGGGCGTCGGTGAAGTCCTCGTTCGACAGTTCGGCTACGCCGCGGCCGCACGGTATCTCGACAACAGCGAGGAACAGGTCCGTGAGGCGTACCAGCATATCGAGGCAGCCGAGCGCGCCGATATGGCGACTGAGGCGTTCTCACAAACCGACCAACGGGTAAGTGACCAGTAGAGCCCTGCTGATATCGGCAACGAATGATATCACACCCCTGCGGTCGGTCCATCAGAAAGGGATTATCCAGAGAACTGGTAGCGGTTTTCGATGGACGTGACGAAGTCGAATGCCTTGATGAGCTGAACTGCGTCCTCGTAGCCATGCTGTGAGAGGGCCCGCTCAATCCCGCGGAACGCCGGTAAGTCGTTCGTGTAGATAGCGATCGATTCTGTTCGTCCCTGTTCAAGGAGTGTTGCTGCCGCTCCACCTACTTCCGCATCTGCTTGCTCTATCGTATGCTCGGGACGATCGGTGGCAGCAGAGATATACTGGCGAACCATATCCATCGTCGCAGAAACGACTGGATTTGAATATTTGACCTCCTCGAGAAGCTGTACCCAGCCAGCTTCGATCGCATCCTCTACCGGAGGGGTCCCGTAGGGATAGGATTCTGGCGTGAGTTCCTCATATACTCGTGTGGGCAGGAGCAGGACGATATTCTGCTCGGTGACAGCCCGCTCAAGCAGATTGACAGTGTTGTGCCGCTCGAACCGGATGAAGAGGTTCGCGTCGATGAGATGACTCTCCACAGATGGGAACAGTTGCGCTGACACGGATATTATTCGTCCAATTGTTCGTCGACGGCGGAGTCAAGCTCCTCGATATCGAGGCTCGTCGAGATACCAGGCTCAGCTTCCAGAATAATCTCCTGGAGTTCTTGGAGGATAGTTTCTGCTTCGAGAACAGGGATATCCTGTTCACGGGCCATGATTCGGGCGTTCATTTTCGACTGTGTGTACGCACGAGCGTATTCGATCGCCGTTGCGAGTCCACTGACACCGTTGCGGTCAATATAGAGGCTAATATTCTCGTTCGATTGGCGTTCCGCGAGAGCGACGAGGAGCGTCGGCGTGATCTGGAACGTCTCTCCGCTAGCCTGAATCGTCATATCAACCTGACTCGCTCGATAGCGGTACGGTTGCGTCTCCGTGACCCGTTCCAACAGATCAATCTCCACGAGATGTTTGACATCCTCGTAAATGGTTGTCGTCGAACTCTCGATGCCCTCAGATAGTTCCTCGACAGTTGGCGAATCAAGTTCAAGGACACGAGCATACAACTGGGCGAGCCGGTCGTTCCGAATCACGTCAGAGACGGCCAGCATCGTATCAAGCGGGTGTGAATGTGAGATCGCGGATTCTGCCATGTATTTTACTTTCCGCGGAATAGCAAAAATCTATCGGCGGGATGAGGTCACACAGGTCCGATCTGAAATGCGCTGATAGCGGTGATAGCTCTCTTAGATTAGGTAGCTTAGGCACCTGCTTTAGCTAACTCTGCAGGAATATCTACCGTAGCGATCATAAATCGGCATAACAGATAAAGTAGCTAAGGTGGCTAAGGTAGCTGCTTTATTAAGAGTAGCTGGCATGGGTAGATTCAAGTGCGCCGCAGACGCTGTTCTAGGCAGAACAGGGACTATGGCAGTTGAATAAAGTACCCTAGTCACCTCAGGTGACACAGCTGCCATAGCTACCTTAGCTAACCCACCTATGTCTGAAACAGAACCACGGGCGGTCAGCGTCGGCGTATTAAAAGGTGGCTTCGGGAAGACGACTACCGCCATCAACACGGCGCGCGAACTCGCCCACCGCAACGGGAGCGCGCTCGTTATTGACCTCGACGACAACGGGCACATGACCCGCCAACTCGGGTTCGAAGACGAGTTTACAAGTGAGGTGAACCATACACAGCGTGTCCTCGTCGACAGCGAGGAACCGATCCAGTACATCGTGAACGTCGTCGACGGTCTCGACCTATTCCCGGCCCATACCGAACTTGAATCCGTCGAGAACGAACTCCGGAACGCAACGATGGGGAGCGCCCGACTCCGCAAGCATCTCGTCGATCCGCTACTCGGCGACGAATACGACTACATCGTCGTCGACTGCCCAGCAAACCGGGGAAAGCTGAACGACAACGCGATGTACGCCACGCGGAACATCATCATTCCACTTAAACCTGAGAGTGGCTACGACTCCGGCCTCTCGAATACGATTCAACGGCTCGTCGAGGAAGCTCGAGAATACTTCGAGCTGAATATCCTCGCGGTGACGCCAACGGCGCTTAACAGTCGGATCGACCAGGACACCCGCGATCGGGGTCTGCTCGAACAGCTCAACTCCCTCGATATCGCCGACGATATCATTCCTTCCTACGCTCGCATCACCCCTGAGGAGTGGGACGCTATCGACGTCGGTGAGTACGACGGTGGGCTTCCGGGGATCCGGTTCCGTGGCGCCATCGACGCTGCGCACGACGCTGCTCTTCCCGTCCGTGACTACGACGAGAGCTGTGACCAACTGGAGAACTACGCCGAACTCGCTCAGATCGTCGAACAAGGAGGGATCGACCGATGACCGGATTTGATGACCTCAACGAGGCAGGAAAAGACCAAGCGGCAGAGGAAGAGGAGTCCGGACCCGTCGTCGACGCCGATGAGACCACCGGGCAGGATACGAGCACGTCGACTGTAGACGACAGAAACGAGCCGGCCTTCTCTTTTGACGAATCCGTCCAGGCGCAGATCTACCCACGGAAATCCACGCACGAGAAGTTTGAAGATTTCCTCGATATCGAGGTGAAACGCCACCTCCGTGACCGGAATATCCGCAACGAGACGGGACGAGAGTTACATGAGGCAGTGTTGAAGGTCGCGATACAGCACCCTGAGGAGGTCGCCGAACGGCTCGAAAACGAACGGACAGAGTAGCTGCGTCGTCGCTTCTGACTACGCTTAGACCACAATTACGTTTAGCCCGAGGATGTCATAGAACGGTTATCATGGGTAGGATGAGAGAGCGTTTGTCTAGTTGAGTTCAAAAATGGAGTGAAACTGGAGTTACTCTTGGTGTAGATCGCCGTACTGCGGGTATGTGAACGTTTCTATGATACCCTCAAAAATGCTCGCTACCGCTACACAACCGAGGTGTAGGGGTTAACTAAAGACGGACAGGACAGCGGTTCTCGTGGACTCACCGACCCAAGAGTTGACTCCGGAGACACGCCTGTGGAGACTGCGGTTCCTACGGGAAACACGGTGGTTCCTGCGAAGTACGTCGTGGAATCAGGAAATCCCTAAGTGAAGGAGCTGCTTGAGGCGGCGAGTAAGCAGGGCTGGTTTGTTGGTTAAAGTGGCCGCTCTTATGTAGAAACGTGGAAGGACCGTATAATTACACTGAGCCGATGCTAATCTGGGGATATGGCTTCTACTCAGCCAGCGTTCGGTGGGATGTTTCGACAGCTGATTGAGCTGAGAGTTATCGAAATCAACACGGAGCCGCTCGATGAGGCCATCGAGCGGCGACTCAAGCAGTTCTGGGAGAATACATTCTGTCCACGCTGCGGTCACCAGCGTATGTTGATATCACCATCGATTGTCTTGTTATGGGGGCTTTCCGCAGTTCTACATAAGAGCGAGCCGGGCGAACTGTCTATCCCCGAGCGGCCGATATCGACGAGCATGATCGAGACGTTCGACGTCGACTGCCCGGGGTGTGGCGACACGACAAGGGCGATCACCACGGGCACGAAGTCCGTCGGTATCCACTGTTCGTGCGGCGTCACCGCTCGGGTCGACATCGACGCTCGAGAGGTTGGCGAGTGGGAGAGGCGGTAGCCTACCTCAGCGCCTCGAGCGCTTCCTCACGGTCAGGAAACTCGGAATCGAACAGCCAGATCCACCATATGACCGCGAACACGATCGGGAGCCACGCTGTTATGTCTCCGGAGGCGATTTCCCCGAACATCCCGATGATGTACAGGTAGCCAAGTTCGATCGAGAAGAGCACGCCGAGCCCTATTCCCAACCCCGCCTGCCGCTTCTTGCTCATGTTGGGGTAGTGCTCGAAGTCTGGGTGGAGTGTCATCCCGTCATGCTTTGCCTGACCCCACGCAGTTGCTACTCGCCCAGCAGCGACGCCTGCGTAGCTCGTGAGATAGGCAGCAGCCCCAGCGGGGAACAACGCCTTCGCACCTTCCCAGCCCTCTAGTGTAGCTTGTCTAGCCGTCTCGACGAGGTCGAACGCTGCGTCTCCATCGATATCGCCGATGTCGATGTTGCCGATCTCGTCGGCAGGCTCGAGGTCCTCAACCGGGACCGATAGTTTGGTGTGGGCGAACTGTTCGAACGTGTCGAACCAGCTACCCATGAGAGGATCATTATACGATGAGATTGGGATGCGGTCAGACTGTGACCCCTGCGCTGAGGCTGCGAAGTTATTGTCCCGACGGAACTCGGAGTACGCTGCAGTATACTCGGTGTACCAGAAATTGCGAAAGTGCTTCGGGGTGGGCTTCTCACCGTTGCGAAGCGTCTCGTCGACGCGCTCTCCGATCGCTTTGACGGTATCTCGAACCCACTGCGTCGACCGCGCCCCGTCATCGGAATCATCAGATGGGAACAGCGCTGTGCCGTTGTCCGGCACCGTCTTGACGAACCGCACCCACTGTTCGATGAAGTCTTGGCACAGGATAATCGGGACGAGGCTGGGGCCGTTCTTTCGTTCATCTGTGAATTCGACGTAGGGGCGCTCCCCGTCGAAGTGGATGCCGCGGATCGCCTCCGGATCACAGAAGTCAGCTGGCCGCCACCCCATTACGGCTAGGCAGATCATCACCATCTGCTCCGTTCGGGTTTCGCAGGCGTCGAAGTACGCCTTTACGAGCGATGTAGAGGGCGCAATTGTGACTGATGTCGAATCTCCGGCCCAGCCAGACATCCCGACCAGCGACGTCAGCGGGTCGTGGTCGATGACGTCTTTCTCCTCCATCCGTGCGAGAAGATCGCGAAGCGTCGTCGCGTAGTTGTACTTCGTCTGGCCACTATTGAACTCGTCCTTGAACCCCCGCATCAGCTGCTCCGCGCGATTGAAACAGACCTCACGCTCGCCGCGGCCCAGCTCGAAGATGTCACTCGTTCCGGTCGTCTCCTTGGCGATTTCCATTGAGCGCCGGATGTGTGTCCGAGCTGTCGAGATACTCGTCCCGTTGATCCGCTCGCCAACCTCCTCTTCATACTTGAGCCAGCTTTCGACGCGCCGGACTGTTTCGGGATTGCTACACGGGTAGTCTTTCCCCGACTGCTCGAAGCCACACTCCTCGAGGAGCCACTCATCAGGACGCATGTTGAGTTCGCGGACACGTTTGAGGAAGTATCCGAATCCATTCTGTCGAAGCCACTTGTGGGTCGGCTTCTCGTTCGTATTGTAGCCCTGCTCGGCTCGCAGTTGCTTCACCTCGTCAACGAACCCATTCCGGAGATACTTGAGGGTCCATTTGCGCGACATGATCAGTACTGCCCAGCCCAGGGTAATATTCGTTACTGGGGTGTCTCTTATTGTGCGGTCCAAACGGGAATCCGTACCTTGATCGTCGTTGTTTGAAGATCCAAAGACCCAAACCGCATGACGTGAGTCGGGGGTTGTGTGGATAGCAACATATCATAGAGTGTTTGGAAGCACAACAAATCGCACGACACAACGGTCGTCACCGGCTCTGTAGATCATCTCCTGTTGGCTGTCCGAAGTTGAACAACCAACACACAAGTATAGATCACGGACGGGAGTGCCGCCACTGTTGGCACAAAAAAGCGATGCCGATTGCTCCTAAATATAGTTTATCCGAACAATAATATATAAAATTTGTTCGCTAACATATGAACAGACGGCTCCTTGCGGTCGCTGTCCCTCGTGCTACTCGTTGGGCTCTTTGGTTGTACGACGATCGCCCTACCGACATCGGCTACGCGATCGCGTGCGATCGGTGAAAGCTCACTGCGCGACAACGCCCGGGCGATCGCACTCTACGCCCGCCGGAAGCGCCTCGCCGAGAAGTGCGGCGTCACCACGGTGGACTCGGAGTTCGAAACCCCCCGCTTGCCGACTGGTAACAGGGACGAGTCGGTGGTCGTCGCCGGCGGCCGGGTCGAGACGCCACCGCCGTACGAAGTCCTCGACCTCTCGGAAGACGCGCCCGATCCTGTCGTGAAGGGTCCGTTCAGAGAGCTGGTGAAGAAAGAGCACGGCGATCAGGGCGGCAGCGACGAGTGGGACGTCTCGGAGCTGAAGCGGGCTCGTGACGAGCTGCTCGATGATTGAACATTGGTCCAGAGATCGAGTGTGAGCTTTTTACGCGATTGTGGCGTAGACTAAGGTATGAGCGGGTTCACACTGGGCGGCGAACACGGTGCTACTCTGGGCGGGGCGGTCGGCGGCACTCTAGGTGCTGTACCAACACCAGAGGTTTTCCCGATTACAGCTGCCATCCAGGAGTTCCTCAACGTAGTATTCGATCATATATTCCATCCTGCCGTGCGTAATCTGCTCCTCGAAGTTGATGCTGAATGGGTCTTGGTGATCGTCGATATCTGTTCATCCTCCTCAACATGACCGACGACTGCGTGTTCACCTGTCTGGAGTGCGGCGAGGACGTCCAGGGCGACGTCGACGAACAGACCGTCGCCGACTGGTGAGAACGCAAATCCTAACCAACAACTAGGCAATATCGGTCCACTGTGTTGGTTAAGAGCGAAATCAAGAGATTCCGACACCCACGAATATCACTTCGCGGCGGCTAGAAGATGATATGGGACACAAAACACCGGCCGACATCGACACAATCTCGGACGAGGAGCTCACCGAGCTGCTCGCCGAGGCCAAGGGGACGGCACCAGAAGAGATCGAGCGCGGCGCTGCCGAACTCGATATTGCGCCGCCTGAAGAGGCGACCGTCGTCGACGTCAACGAGTAGCACTACTGCTTCAACGTGGTTTCAGTATCGCCCAGCTACGGCGATAGACGGCTCTAAGGACGCAACGGTCCCATTCTAGTGGATAGAAGACAACATGGACGGTTGATCCAAAGTTGTACCACGATTTGGGGGAGGATAAACGCCTCAGGGCCCCATTCAGAAGTGCTTTATTAAAAGTCGAACTCGAAGTGAGTGCTAAACCCAAGGAAATCGGTTTACAAGACGATTCTCGAACCGAAGACAAATCCGTCAAACCGCAAGAAGGCGAGCGATCAGCAATCTTCTACACATGAGTGTTCCAAAAATATTTAATTGGGAGTAGAAGCACTAGACCGCAAGAAGTTGGTCCTAATGTCGGGCGTTATGACGCAGAGTTGTCGTCTTCGTCGCCGTCACCGTCATCATCATCCACGTCGCCTGAGTCAGCCTCATCACACTCATCGTCAGCGTGATCCTCGGGAAGCAAGTCGACATCAGGTGCCTCGAACTCAGCAGGGTCGAAGTCCTTGCGTTCATGAACGAGATACTTTACACTCACTGGGACGCCTCCATCGTCGCCGAACTGGTTCACAGCTTCTTCACGAGTCAGGGGTGGTCCCTCGTAGTATTCGTGGTGGTACTCGTTCCACGCATGACGATGCTCGATCGGGAGTTGCCGATGCCATATCCGGTAGGGTGGCTCGTCCACCTTGTGGATGTGGACGTGACAGCTCTGACACAGCGGGATCACGTTCTCGACACGGTGGTCCGTATCGTCGCCGTTGACGTGATGGAAGGACAGTTTGTCTTGGTTGCGCGCTCCGTAATCGGTTTCGAGCCATTCCTCTGGCGTTCGACCGCAGAGTACGCATTGCCGGCCCCAGCGGTCGAAGACTGCTTGTTCAAGATGTGTTGGTCGCATTAAGTTGGTGTGGATGGCCGCTCGCGTGGCTGGTCGGCTGTGACCTGACGCCGACAGTGTGTGTCCACACGATGCCGCGAGCAGCAAACTGGTTGGAAATCGAGACGGCTCTGTGGGAGCTTCCTCCCGTGCGGTGCTTCTTTTTTTTGACTGTTCACCTCACCCCCATCGGGAAATAAAAATAGACACCACAGACCGATCACTACCCACTAGAAATCACGTCTATCCACCACCGCTGATGTCGGTCGCATTACAGCGGCCACAGCTGCCGGGGAGACAGTCAGTTTCAATGGCCGCAATTGAAGAGTCCCACTCAAATGGAATTTTGGATTTCAGAAATTGGGAGTTCCGAACGTGTGGTTCCATCCTGTATAGTCCCGCCATGAGATATGAGTTGTCGGTGACATCGGGCAGAGACAACTAGCGATGGTCAGTCTTGAGGACAGAGTGGACGGATATCCGGCACAAACTTAATGCTTGTAGAACATATATATTAGAACAGATATGCCCAAAGGACATTATAAATCGGCGGGAGGGCGAATACAGTACGGGGACGCGACTGATCTCTTCCCGGTGGATGAACTCAATGCGACCGTCCACCAGTACCGGGATGCCGAGCGAGTGCTCGAAAATGTCCGGAGTGAGGACGTAATCTGTGTGTATCCAGAAAGTATGGCGACGGGGTACGCACTCGGTCAGAACCCGCTGACAGCGATTCGCGTTGAGACGCTTCCGGCGACGGTTCGCGGGAGGCTTGGTGACGCACTCGACGCCGCAATCAACTCGTTTGCGATCGTACAAGTTGGGAAGTGGGTGACAAGCAGTCCGAATCGGTCGCTCAGCGAATACGAGACCGCATGAATTTGGTCGCTGGTGATGATTCTATGACAGAGGTAGCAATAGTGGATCAGATTTCGTCAACCTAAACCAAGAAACGTATTTATACGTATAGTGCTTAGAGTGGACAGAGATGCTTACGAAGGCCGGACTCGCTGTCATCGACGCGTTGAGCACCGGCCGGGAAGCAACAGCAGCTGATCTCGCGATAGACACTGAGTATTCGCAGACTCATCTCTACGACGTACTCGACAAGTTACTCGAATCGGGGTTGCTCGCCGAACACCGTGGGCCAAACAACCAGCGGGAAGTCTCCCTCACAGACCACCCGGTCGTCGAAGCGTACCGGGCCCTTCGATCCGAACTCGGACACGTCGAATGGCCCGACCTCCTCTCGCCGGCCACACTTCGGGTGTGCTGGTATCTCGACGAGCCCCGACGCGTGTCCGAGATCGCCGAGCGACTCGGTATTACCCGGCAAGGTGTCCACAAGGCGCTGTCACCACTCAAGCATCGCGCGATGCTGTCCCCATCGGGCCCGGAGTATGCGTTAAGTGAGGACCTCTCGCCGCTGCTGACGTTCGCTCGTGCAGTCGTCCGGCACGAACACCGGTCGCGCGTCCGAGGACTTGTACCGAGTGCGACCGTCGAATGGTGTGATCCGAAGCGAGCACTCGTCCGCGTACAGACAGCCGAAGATACAGAAGCACTCGAGGCCGCCACCGACTGGCAACTGACCGGGCTTGCTCGGTTTGTGGAGTACGGCCTACAGTTCTTCCTCGCCGGCGAACCCGCGTTCTGGTATGCGCCCGACGAGGAGCTCACACCTGCCAACGTCGTGTGCCACACGCTCGTCCTCGATAGCGGGTCTCGTCGTGTCAGTTATGCGATGCTCCTTATCGAGACGTTGGATATCGATCAAGAGACGCTGACAGAGACTGCGCAGTGGTACAGTCTGGAGTCGACAGTGACTGCGATGTATCTGACACTCCACGGAGAGTTCGACACCACAGACGACCTTCCTGTCGTCCTCCCGAGTGAAGCAGAATTCAGGGCGCTCAAAGATCAGTACGGGGTCGCATGACTGTATTCAGTGGTAGCGAGGCGATCAAAGCGTTTCTCGAAGAGTTCGACAGCTGGCTGTCGGAGTCCGTGACGGTGTATCTCCTTGGGGGATCGGCGATGACAGTTCATGGCTTGAAAGACCAAACCGAGGATATCGACCTCGCGCTGGGTGTGGTATCTGAGTTCGAACACGTCTATCAGACGCTCATATCCCAGGGATTCTCAGTGGTTAGCGAGCCAACGGAATCGTTCGAAGGTGTCGGGAAAACCGTCGAACTACATCACGAAGAGCGTGGACTCCAGATTGACCTCTTCGAACAGCAAGTCGTCGGGAAAGTGTGGATCACCGACCGAATGCACGACCGGGCTGAAGAGTTCTGGACCGGCCGTCACGCAACAGCACACATCCTCTCGGATGAGGATATGTTTCTGTTAAAAGCGGTCTCCGGCGGAGACCTGGGGAGTGGCCGGCGCCGCGACATCGAAGATATGCGAACGTATGCCCAGCGTGGGTTGGACTACGAGGTGATTCTGACGGAGATTGACGATCAGCGACCGTTCAACACCGGCTCCACTGAAGCACGACAGATCCGTGACCGCTCCCACCCGCTATTCGCAATCGAAATGGCGGTGAGCTCACTGTCCGGGCTTCCAGATACGTTCATCGACCGCATCGAAGCGTTCGCGACAGCGTTCGAGATCGAATACATCGTCTTGAGGGCTGTTGACGAGGGTATCAACGGCGTCGAAGCAATTCAAGAGCAGGCGCTCTCGAATGTGCGGGCGCTTTCTGGCGATCAAGAAGACGCCGTCGACGACGCGATTGAGCGACTAGTCACGAAGGGTATTCTCGAGCATGATGAGGGAACGGTTCGACTTCGGTGACGCAACACTTCCTGGGTGTTCCAAGAAGGCGCGCATAGATCTCGTTGGGAAAGCGATGTGAGGGTCAGTCAGTTCAGATGACGCCGCCAATAATGAGGAGGACGATGAGGGCCAACAGCGTCGCGACCACGCACCCCCCGGCCAGCCACTTGTTCTCCATCGCTTTCTCGTGGAACGGCATGTCGGCGTACTCCTCGCGGAACGTCTCGAGGTTCTGGTCGTCGTAGAAGTACTTCGTCTTCAGTGTGAACCGCTCGGTGACTGCACACCCCGTACAGACCGGCTCGCCTTCCAGCCGCTCCGTTTTGATGTGGCTGTCGCAGGCGATTGCCCCGCAATTCGGACAGTAGGTGTACGTCTCGTCGACGCCGCTCGTGTCACAGTGGACGCATCGATGGATACCGTCCTCGACGGTCACTCGTGACGGGCCCGCTGCGTAGTACTCGTAGGGATAGGTGTACTCCTGGATGTCGGTGGTCTGCCGAATTTCGGGGAGGTACACTGGTTCGATCGACTGGACGGAGATATCCGAGACATTCGGCTCACACGTCTTGTTGTACGTGACGTTGTTGTCGCCGGTGTAGGTCACCGTCGTCGTATGGTGCTGCTGGAGTCGGTTGACAGCCCACTCCTTGTACTCCGTTTGGGTCTGCCCGAACCGGTTCTCCTCGACATCGTCGAACACCTCTCTGAACTGTTCCGAGTCAAGGTCGACCGTCGCGTGGAGGTTATCGGTGACCAGCGTCACGACGTCTTCGTCCGCGACCTGTGGCTGCCCGCGCTCGGCGTGGGCGACGAATCGCGATCGGTCGTTGATCCGGTGGATGACGCCCACCGATGTCTCGAAGACGGCGTTCGTGTTCGCGGTGACCGCGACCACGGGGCGGAACGTCACCGATGAGTGTGGGTCTGGGAGGCCGACAGCGTCGATGTTCTCGATGTCGCGGAACACCTCCGCGACGGGCGCGTCGACGTCGCCGGCCGGGTCGTACGGGCGGAGTGTCTCGTCGCAGAGTATCTCGATGCGCCCGTTGTAGAGGTCGAGGCCGATCTCGTCGGCGATCTCCCGGAGGTCTTCGCCGTCGAGCAACTCGATTGGGTGTGGGTCGTCGTTCTGCTGGAGGCGGTCGGCGTACTCCTGGGCGGGATTCGTGAACCGGCCGGTCGTGACGACCATTCCGCGTTTGGGGCCGTCAAAGTCGAACGTCGCGATGGCGGAGTGGAGCTTCTGGACGACCGGCCGTCCGACCGTCCCCGTGTGCTTGCACTCGACGATGATCGCGCGCCGCGTGCCGTCGACGACCTCCTCCATGATGACATCGCGACCCTCGTCAGCCGTGCGATCGGCCTGACGGACGTTCTCGTAGCCGAGGTTGCGGAACACGTCCTCCATCACGTCCTCAAACTCGAACCCGGAGAGGTCGTCCAGTACAGCCATCCGAATATAATTGGACTGTATCTTGCTAGAACCAAATACGTTGCCGACTCTGGCGACAAAAACGGATGAGGCGACCGCAGTGGTTCTGCTATTATTGGCTGGCGGAGGCCAATCAGATATACAGTAGTTCCAGCCAGATACTATCCAAGGAGGTCTCGTTGAGCGCCGCCGAAATTCTCCTTCGGAATACCGTAGTCAACGTTCAAATCGTCGAACCACTGGATGACGATTGGAAGAAGTTCTGCTTTCTGACGTGCCATCTCCGCGTGGGTTTCCCACGACCCCGAGTAAGCAAACGACCATCCCTCAAGGCCATGTTCCTCGCAGAGAAAGATATCATGTCGAGCAATCCCGGGATCATCGAGGGATGTATCGCCCAACAGCAGAAGATTAATCGTCGAATCAAGAGGTGGCTCTGTAGATTCCTCCGAGGCCTCTATATTGACAGAAATGCTCGCCAGATCGACGGGCCCATTCAATGTCACCTCCGTCGGGAAACCCTCGCAACTGGTTATGCCGGCGAGCCGGGATGCTAACTCCTGCTCCAGTCGCTCAATATTCGACCTGGGACGCTCTATATCCAGGATATCACAAAGCTCCTCAATCCGTTGTTCAGACGGATTCTTCTCGTCCAGAATTGAATCGAGCAGTCGTTTCGCTTCCTCTTCTGACAGGGTTTTAGTATCACCATCAAGGGGGGCAAAGTCATCGCGACCAAGCGTTCCGGATCCCTCGGTGTAGATTTCTCCAATCGATTTCAATGAGTGGATTGTATCCCACGAAATCTCGTCACCATCATCCAATCCGAAGCGTTCGATGATCGTGTTTCCCCGAGAGCGAAGCTTGTAATTGATGTTCCCAAGATCGCTCGTCCAAGCGCGGATGTAATAACCAGGATCGTTTTTGTAAGCGTTGATCGTCGGCATGCTCAACGACCCTCCTCTCGCTGCTTCTCAAATCGACTGGACATGGTGGCAAGCCGAAGTCGAGAGTGACCTGATGACATCCCATCAGGAGAGACAAACCCAAAACCCATAAATCTGGCGTTAGAAGGCCTTAGACACCAAATTACGCGCGATTAGCGTGCGCGAATTCGCGCGCGACATTACGCGCGTAATGGGGGAGAAAACGATGATTATCCTCAGATGCCAGATGTAAGATGAGTTGCAACGACAGCTTCGGTTGGATTGGGAGGGTGTGAAGGTTTCGAGGGCGACAAGTGGCGGCTCCCGACCAGCACATCTCGGCTGATACCTGTTCGCGAGACATCGACGTCGCTGATGAGACGCCGTCACCGGAGGCCGTCGACATCACGACAGTTGGTTTCGACGAGACGAGCTTTGCGGTTGAGCGAGCGCTCTGTAAAAACCACGACATCAGCATCCACCAGAGCGTCGACGCGCCGCAAGGAACTGAAAGAAGTTCGCGAGACAGTCCGATCAGAAACCACCGACTCGGATGATTGACCCACTCTCTTCCGGCATAACGTCATTAGGTTGGATTCGAAACTGGATATTATGCCCCCATTTCGTGCTCCCGAGACGATTGCTGATCGGATGGTTGAACTCCTCTTCGAGGATGTCAGTTCTACATACAGGAAGCGAATCCTGTATCCGGGATGCGGGGAAGGTGAATTAATTTCTGCTGTGGAACGATATTTCGAGGACTCGGTACATGACCCACCATCCGGGGTTGCGATCGATACCGAGGACGAGTATGTCGAGACGGTTCGAGAGAACTACGGTGATCGAGTAGAGGTTCGGAAAGGAGACTATCTAAGTGCGGACGCACGCCTTGACTCGTTTGAGTTCGTGCTTAGCTATCCGCCGACTATCCAGTGGATTGACCTGAGTGAGGAAAAGCAGCGCGAGTATGCTACCTCCTTTGCTCAGATATCTCCGGATACAGCCCGTATTCATACCGGCCTGCTGTTCCTCGAAAGATCGCTCCACGTCCTAACAGAGGACGGGAACGGTGTATTCTTGACTACGAGAGGATTCAAAACGGAGGACACAAAGGGCCCCTTCCGCAGTTACTTGGCTCCGAAAGTTGGAGATGTTGAATCGGTTGATCGCGACCATTTTGAGACCGATATTCCCCATATGCTCCTCAAAGTCAATAGTCCGGAGTCAGAGGAATTCGACCCAGCTGTGTCAACAATCCGACCAGACCCATCAGAAGTTGAGGCCCAACTCATGGCGAGTGCAACCTCACCGACGATCAGCGAACCTGCTCGCCATACAGCGACATGTTTCCCGGACTTGGATGTATATGATGCTGATGATGACGCCGCCTTTGTGTACTTAGATCTCTACTATGAGGACTACGATGCTGCATTCGTCTTCGATGATCCGGAGCAACTAGAGGGGCTTCGAGGCTACGTCTCCAGAGCAGAGATGGAAATTCGAGGTCAAGAGCCCGTCACGGAACACGTACTGCCGCTAAAGGGCTCGGATTGCGTCGCTCCGGGAGAAGAAGTCGGAACGGTAATTGAACGACTAGGAAGGGACGGAGGACGGTTCTGTTTCGTCGGCCAGCCAGATGATCCTGAGGGAATCGCAACCCGATTCGACCTGAACAAGATTCCCGTCTATCAGTATCTGTACGTGCTGCTTTCCCAGTTTGAAATTCGACTACGAGACATCATCCGTGAACACGTCCCGGACTGGGAAACTGAGACCGACATTTACATCCGCACGACCTACGTCGGCGATCTCGCACCTGACAAGCTAGCCGGGGGGACCGTAGGTGATCTACTTGAAATCCTGTCTGAGGCCGATAAGATGCAGCGGCTGCCGGTAGATCTCGAATCATATGGGGCAACAATATGGGATGTGAAAGACCTTCGAGATGCTGTTGCTCACTATAACCCGCTTGTTCACTCGATGAGTAACGACACGGAGAGCGATTGGACAGCAGGAGATTTACTTGCCCGACATAAGCTTTTGCGGGATATAGTAGAATCGAATTGAGCCATCCGTGGATACCAAATCTGGAGAAGGTACGGCTTCGTCGCTCAAGCACCGAGTAACGACAGTACGATGTGTCTCCGCCGGTTGGTGATTAACCGACAATTGGCTGTTTCCTGGGTCCATATTTGTTAACGTGGTGTTGTTTTTGCGCCCGGGAGGGGCGCAGGGCGCGAGACGATGCGGGCGCTCGTCGATGACCGTTCCTGTTCTGAGGTGAGTGAGATGAAAGATCCAGAGTCCAGAACCATCTTCGCTGGCGTCGATGGACGTACCGACACCGAACTACCCGAGTGGTATCGAGAGCGTCACGGCGGCAAAGACACCGTGAGCTTCGCTGAGGCGATCCGCGACCTCCCGCAGGCCGTCGAGTCGACCGTGGCCTACAAGAATCCGTACACCGACGAGTGGGTCGAGACGGAGCGGTTCAACGCGATCGTCGAGCCGAGTCGCGCTCGAGAGCAGGCCCGTGAGGAGGATGCCGAAACGGATTCCTTGTTCCATATTCCGACCGACTCGTACTCGATCATCAACCCGGTCGACGTCTACGGCCCGCTGGAGGAGGTCCTTCGGGAGGAGACTATCGACGGAACGCCGCTGGGTGACGTGATGTTCGGCGAGATTCGTCGCTACCGGGGCGGCGGCGAGGTCCACATGGACATCATGTTCGACGGCCTCGAGGTGCGCCTCCCCGGCCGGTCGAACCCGATCACGATGGGCGTCACGTCGGGCTACGACTTCTTCGGCGAGCATGCCGTCTACGTGGAAGGGTTCGCTCAGGATGGCTACTGTGCGAACACGATGCGCTCGCTCACCGACAAGGAAGTCATCAAGCACGTCGGCGACGTGCGGAACTTCCGAACCTGGTGGGAGGAGCTCCTCGCACAGGTCGAACTCGTCGCTGACGACCTCTTCGAGTTCATCCGTGACGCCCAGGACATCGACCTTGACTTCTCCGATCTCCCGTTCACCGTCACGGAGTTTTACAGTCTGCTGGGCTTCCCGGACTACCTAGCCGAGCGTGCCGCGAGTGATGCGGAGGCCAACGCTGTCTCCCCCGTCGAAATCAATATGTGGACGCTGCATTCCGGCGCGACGTACGCGCTCACTCACTTCTTCCAGGGCAAAGAAGGCGCGTCGCTGGACGGCTACGTTCGCACGGCCAACGACATCCTGTTCAACCCGGAGGGCACCATCGAGCGGGTCGAGCAGGCCTACGAGCAACAGTTAGAGGCGGACGGCGATGACGGGGCCCAGGCGTCGCTGGACGGCGAACGGGCGCTGGCGACCATCGAGCGCGTTAGCGACGATTTACAGGAAAAGGTCGACCAGTTCGAGGAGCGTGAAGACTCGCTTCGTGAGCGGTTTCAGGACGCAATGGACTGAGAGGTCCACGGCCAAAACAATTGAGGAGCAAATTGAAATTTATTGTTTCCAACGTGACCTAGCCTTACTGCTTGTCACCTTTGTTTTTGCTTTCTTGAGGTTTTATAACCTCATCGCATGTTGGACACTCAGCAAAAACACCGATATCGCCGTCTGCTCGTTCGTATTCAATAAGTTTCCATGCCTGTGAGATCTCACGGTTACAGGTAGGACAATGACCAAGCGAGGGTGGGTTATTGGTCATAGGGGAGAGGAAGGGAGCGTGTGTCCCAGATTCCTCCGTCAGAAACTGAGATTTAAATGATATTAAATATGGCGTGAAAATGCGCCGCCTGCGACAGTCCGATGATTACAACGCACCGCGATACGCTCACAACGAGTAGAACGAACGAGGTCCATGGTCGTCCTGCCACGCAAACGCGTAGAGACGGCGGGTTTCGACACGCCGGAGCCGGCGGCCGTCGGCACTTTCGCCCGTTGTGAGTGTCCACGTCGTGCCATCACCGCTGACCGAGCCGCTCTCAAGTCGAAGTTCGAATTCCGGCTGCTCGAAGGCGTGAAGATCGTCATCGGTCGCAAGAACAACAACAGCAGTTTCACCCACCGTTGTCTCCACGACGCCGCCGGCCGCCTCAACGATGGGCTGCGGGAAGCCGAGCGCGCCGCCGTCGGCCGGCGTCACGCCGAGGACGATCGTTTTCGGATCGAGATCGTCCCGGTTCCACTCGCGCTCCGGACCCTCGCCGCGCATCCCGCGGAGCCCGAATTCCTCGCGCTCTTCATACGCTTCGTACCCGGAGGGATCGTAACCGCTTGCCGCGGCCGATCCCTCAGATTCCGGTTGGAGTACGACCCCGTCGGGATGCGCCTCGCGGAAGGCCGCGTACGTTGTCATCGGCCCGGGCCGAACCCGGAGCCGCTCGCCGGCGAGGTCGCCTGCGATACACTTGCCGGTGGATTGTTTCCACTCGGAGTCGGTCTCGCGGTCGTACAACACAAGGTCGTCGTCGGCCAGTTTCCCCGAGACGCCGAAGGTGAGCCGGCGGCCGTCGACGGTCGCGTCGTAGACGACCCCGCTGCCGCAGATCGGACACCACGTGACGGCGATCGAAGCCGCGTCGCCGTCGGCGACCGGGACCGTGTCGTTGACGACCTCGTGGTAATTGAGGATCCGGATCGGGTAGGCGCGCGCTGGCGACGCCCCGTTGCCGGGCTCTACAATCAGTACTTCGTCGTCGGGATCGCCGACGTACTCCTCGCCGAACGTCGGGTCGTCGATGCTCGGAATCGCGTCCTTCGGGAGGACTGAAATCACGTTCATCGCCGACTCGCTCGAGTCCGTCACTGGTCCTCCGGAGCGGTGAGGTGTTCTCGGCCCCAGTCACGCATGGCGATGATCACGGGTTCGAGCGACCGCCCCCGGTCGGTCAGCGAGTACTCCACGCGGAACGGCTTCTCGCTGACGACGGTCCGGTCGATGAACCCATTCTCTTCGAGGTCTTCGAGGACGTCCGACTGAACCTTCCCTGAGATCCCGTCTACCTCTTCTTTGAGCGCGTTGAATCCCAGCGGCCCGTTCTCCAAGAGTCGGTGAATAACGACTGGATGCCACTTTTTACCGATCAGCGTCGCGGTCGTCGTGATCGGACACCAGTCGCTGCCCGCACACCACACTTCCAGGGGCTCGGAATCGGTACTCATACCGGATCCAGGGTCGCCACGAAAATAAGGGTACGTTTGGTAACCAGATGAGGAAACGAAACCGAGGATACCAACCGGTTACCCGGTTACCCGTCCGTTCGCGCGAGCTTTTCCATTACCCATCCATACTAAGTTACTGTAGGTAACCATGAGCGAACTCGAAATTGATGCCGACAGCACGGCCGTACTTATCACCGACCCGCAGATTGACTTCCTGAAGCCAGAAAGCGTGGTCTGGGACAAAGTGGGCGAGACCGTCGAGGAGAACGCCGTCGTCGACAAGCTCCGCCGGCTTCGCGACGCCGCCCGTGAAGGCGACGTGCCCGTCTTCTACTCCCCGCACGAGTACGAGGACGCCGAGTACGAGAGCTGGGAACACCTGAACACCATCGATCAGATCATGTTCGACACGCGGATGTTTGATATTGCGGGCGACGGCGCCGACTTCGTCCCAGAGCTCGAACCGGACGACAATACCTTCGTCCTCTCGCCACACAAGCAGCTGTCCGGGTTCTGGAGCAACGACGCGCAGATCCAGCTCCGGCAGCGCGGTATCGACACGATCGTGCTCGCAGGGATGAGTGCGAATCTCTGCGTGGAGTCACACCTGCGCGACGCCGTCGAGAACGGGTTCGAAGTGCTGACCGTGACCGACGCCACGGCAGCCGCCGGCGAGGAGGCGCTTCAGGCGGCGCTCACGAACTACGGGTTCATCGCCCACGAGACCGCCGAGACCGACGACGTCGTCGAGCGGCTGGCAGCGGCAGAGTAGGGGCAGCGCTGTAAGAGAACTCGGCTACGCGGCGTCTTTCCACACGCGAATCGTCTGTGGTTAACAGACATGTAAACTACCCTATCCTACTCCCTCGGCGCTACGCGCCTTGGTGCTTGAGGGTAGGGCTTTGATGTGGACTCCCGGCAATCAGTCGCCAGCAAGAGGCTGGTGACTCTCACCGTTCAACATCCCACCATTCACACGCACGTCTACTTGTGCGTCTCCGCTCCCCGACTTGGGCGAGGAGCGGAGTTTGTGTTGTCGCTTCCGAGCGTACCGCACGCCAATATTCTTTGCAGCGTTGTAATCCGCGTTCACCTCGTACCCGCATTTCTGGCACTCAAACTGTTCGCCGTGGCGGTTGCCGTCGTGCGTAAACCCACAGTCCACCCGAGAACAGCGTTGGGATGTATGGGTCGGCTCGACCCGCTCCACGGAGACCCCCCGTTCAGGGGCTTTGTAGGAGACGTATTCAAACAGGCGTCGGAACGCCCAGACGTGGTGCCACTTCGCGTGTGAAAGCCGCTCTCGAATGTCGCTCAAGTCCTCGAACGCGATTACGTCGCAGTCGTGTTCGACGGCTTCCGAGACGAGTTCGTTGGCGATCGTGTGGATGTACTGTTTGCGCCAGGCTTCCTCTCGCTTCCCGAGGCGAAGCAGGGCCTTGTGTGCAGCCTGCGTGCCGCGCCGTTGCATCTCGCCACGTCGCTTCTCGAACTCACGACACCAGTGGTCGTAGTCGTCCCCCTGCCAGAACGTGCCGGTTGAGGACACAGCGAGGCTGTTGACGCCGAGGTCGATACCGAGGACCGTTTGGTCGGAGTGCCCGGTATCTTCCGAAACCTCATCGTCACTGTCTGTCCGCCGCGTCGAAATGTTGAGGTAGAACTCGTCAGTGGCCGCGTCGTACCGAAGCGTACTCTCGCGGAACTCGTAGTTCTCGGAGAGTACGTACCGCTCGTAGGGCGTCGGACTGTCTGCCGGGAGAACGAACGACGGTTTGACTCGACCCTCAACAGTTGCCAGCGACACCTTGTTCCGGTAGAATGTCGCGCTCCGCGTGTCGTAGTCCATCGTTTCGGCGGTGAACGTCGGCTGAGAGACGCGCTGTCCCTTTTTCCACCGTTCGACACACGCTTTGACGGCTTCGACAGCGCGTTTGATAGCGGCTTGGACAAGTTGGGCCTGTAGGTCCGTCTCCTCTCGAAGTTCGGCGTAGAGCGCGTCACGAACCTCTCGCTTGTTGGTCTTACACTGGGTGTAGGAGGTGTCGGACCAACAGTAGTCGGCGGTTCGGTTCGCGCAGTACAGGTATTGCTCGGCGGTTCGATGGAGTGCGTCGCGTTGCTCGTCGGAAACAGCGAGTTTCACGACGGCGGTTCGACGCACATCCATGTTTTCAGAGAGCACCCTACGGTACTTATAAGCTCGGGAGTCGGTCGGTCGAGGTGTGGCGGTTGTGTCGTCCCATGTCGGTTTCCTCCCCGGCCTACTCGCTCACTTCGTTCGCTCCTTGAGGTTGGGGGCTCCACCTCGAAAATGCTGATCGAATCGACTCCTGAGGAGGTAGCGCGGTCGAGTCACACAACCAGTACAACTCTTTACAAACGGACAGTAATCGAACGTATGGACCGGCCGTCTCCGAGCGACCGTCTCGCATTTAAATCCGAGGGCGTCGTGATAGCGGTCGTCGCGTTCGTGCTGACGCGGGGGACGGTCGCCGACCTGTTGGTGACAGAGCGGGGGTTCGTGATGGAGATGAGCGCGGTACTGGTGTTAGCGGTCGGATTCGGCGTCGTCCTGTACGGGATCAACCTCGCAGTCAGCACCCGTGACCGGACATACACCCGGACTGTCCTCATCTGGTTCCTCGGCGGCGCCGCTGCGGTCGGACTCGTGCTCGGTCCGTTACTGATTGCGTCGTCGTCGGGAGACGCCACCGCCACAGCTGCCGCCGTCGGGATCGTCGGCGGCGGCACGGGACTGCTCATCGGGATCCGCGGCGCGGAGACGGACCGACGGCAGGCCACCGTGGACCGGCAGATCGAACAGGCGCGGCTCCTCAATCGGATCCTCAGGCATGAGGTCCGGAACTCCGTCACGATCCTCCGGGGTCACTCGGAGATTCTGTTCGAGGAGCGCGGGGAGACCACCGACCGGAGCAAGACGGCGATCACCGACGCGATCGCACGGATCGAACGGGCAGTAGACGAGACACGGTTTCTCACCGTCGGCACGGTCGACGGCGGTAGCGCGCTCGGACCAGTACGGCTCGACGAGGCGATCCGGAGACATGCGGAGCGCACCGATCGAGACGCGTCGGCGGTGGCGGTCCCGTCGGTGACGATCAGAGCGGACCGATACGTTGACCGGCTGCTCGACGAACTCGTCGCACTCCCTGACTGGGCAGACACCGGCGCCGATCCCCTCGCGGTCGACGTTGGGGACCGGTACGTCGAGCTGTCCGTCACGGCCCCCGGAGCGTGGCTTAGTGCTCGCGAACGCGACGTACTCGTCGAGGGGATCCCCGAACAGGAGCGGAACGACGTGGACTACGGCGTCCCGGTCGTCCGGCTTCTCGTCGCAAGATACGGCGGGGATGTCAGGGTCGACGACACCGACGAGGCGACTACCCTCCGGGTGCGGCTCCCGCGGACCGGCCAAACCAGCACAGACGACGACACGCCGGGACTCGCGAGCGGGACGCTATGGCGGACGCTTGGTATCGGGCTAGCGGCCGGCGTCGCGATGGGGGTGTTCTTTCAGGTGACGACCGGAACGCTGCCGGTGATCGGCGCGCTGTACGGGGCGTCCGTCTCGTCGGTGGGGTGGGTCGCGCACCTGTTCCACAGCGCCGTGTTCGCGACCGTGTTCACCGTGGTCCGCTCGGAGATATTCGGCAGGCTGCTCGGTGAATCCGTCGGGGCCAGCGTCGCCGCGGGGATCGCGTACGGGCTCTTCCTGTGGTTCGTCATGGCGGGAGTGGTCATGAGCCTCTGGTTGAACGCCGTGGGGGTCGCGACGCCGCTCCCGAATCTCGGCCCGGCCTCGCTTGTCGGTCACCTCCTCTGGGGCGGACTCGTCGGCGCCCTCTCGACAACGCTGCCGCCGCTTCCAGACCGGCAGACGATCCGGGACCGAGTGTTGGCAGCCATCGATCGATAACGGGGTGATCACCACTCGACGGTCGAGTACTTTCTCGGTTCGGTCGAACCGTCTGTGCGCTCTTGCCGCACGATCTGAACGCTGTTAACATCCGTTGACGCCAACCTATTGTATGGTACAGGTTGACAGACGAACCCTCATCGGCGCCCTGGGGGTCGGAATCTCGTCGGTTTCGGGGTGTCTCGGACCCTCCGACGCCGGCACCGAATCCGGGTCGATTGACGAGGGCTCTGACGGATCAACCGGGTCGACACCCGAGGGGCCGCCGACGGTCGAGCGGTCGCTCCCGGCGGCGTACACGGCCGAAGAGCTCGAAGCGGCGAGCCGGTCTGGCGGGCCGCCGCCCGATGGCATTCCCGCGATTGAGGACCCACAGTTCGCCGAGGCGGCGGATCCGCCGGCGTTGCTCGACAATGGCGATCCGGTGTTCGGCGTCGTCCTCAACGGTGAAGCGAAGGCGTACCCACAGTTCGTCCTCGTGTGGCACGAGATTGTCAACGACATCGTCGGCGGAACGCCGGTGTCCGTAACCTACTGTCCGCTTACCGGCACCGCACAGGGTTTCCACCGTGGCGAGACGACGTTCGGGGTCTCGGGACAGCTGATCAACGCGAACCTCGTCATGTTCGACAGGGCGACGGAGACCTGGTGGCCGCAAATGCTCGCGACGCGGATTACTGGTGACGACCCCGGAGAGCACCTACAGGAGTTCCGGGTCGTCTGGACGACGTGGGAACGGTGGCGCTCGGCTCATCCCGAGACAGTCGTGCTCACCGACGACACCGGATTCGCCCGGAATTACGGCAGCGATCCGTACGGCGGGTACAACCCGCGAAGCGGGTACTACGCCGGTGACTCCTTTCTGTTTCCGCCGCTCACAGAGGACGCCCGGCTCGCCCCGAAGGCCGTCGTGATCGGGATGCGATCGGCGAACGGCGCCGTCGCCGTCCGCAAGGAGACGCTCCGCGAAGAGCGGATCATCGAGTTCGATCTCGGTGGCGTCCGTCACGCGGCCGTCTACGACGAATCGCTCGACACCGGGTACGTGTACCGGTCCAGAGATGGCACCGAGAGCGACGGGACCGATAGTGCCGACCTCGAAACCGCGACGCTCTCATGGGTGGACAGAGACGTCGTCGTCGACGGCGCCGTTCACGCTCCCGACTCGCTGCCGTTCGAGCGGGAGATCGTCTTCGACGCCATGTGGTTCGCTTGGTACGGCTACTACCCGATGACCGATCTTCACCGATGAGCGCTCGCAGCACACGTGCGACGTTTTATGATGTCCTCGGAAACATCGACGGGGCGGTGCGACTGGCCATCAGTCGCCGCGATAGCGCGGCGGTCGTCGCCGCCGTGACAGTCGGCTACCTGCTGGCGTACCTCTGGGCGACGGGCGATCTGTCCCTTCGTACAGGGGTCGCCCCCGGCGTACTCGTGATTGACGACCCGCTCGGTCGCCTGTTCGCCCGGACCGGCCCGGCGTCATTCGGCGCGATCGCCACGGTCGACACCGGCGTCGTCCGGCTGCTTCTCTCGCCGGTCAACGTCGCGATCGGTGCCATCGTCGCCGGGCTCGTTGGAATCAATCTCGGGATGACGTATCTGGCGATTCGACGGCCCACAGCATGCGGGATCGGAGCCGGTTCAGGCCTGCTCGCGTCCGTTCCCGCCCTTCTCTCCGGGACGGTCTGTTGCGGCCCGGTCGTGCTGCTCGCGCTCGGCGTCCAAGCGACGGCCGTCGTCCTGACGGCGTTCGTCTGGCTATTACCGATCGGGGTTGCGCTGCTCCTCGCCAGCCTCGCATACGTTGCAATGAAGATCGATCCGGGACGGCCGATCGAATCTTGATCACCGATCGGAGCCGGGACGAGCGAGCGATTCACTCCGTCTCCGTCGCCACGAGCGCTATCCGGTAACTGCTCCTGTGGCGGCGAGACCCCACCCGATGGTCGAACCCGCGGCGACGAGCACCATCGTCACCACGGCTGGGAGCGGCTCTTCGCGTCTCGTGAATCGGTAGTATCCGGGAACGAGCCCGACCATCGGCAGTACGGTCCCGAGCATGACGACTCGCGGGAACACGGCATCAAAAAACGCGAGCGCGACGGCGGACCCCGCGGCGGCGAGACTTCCGAGGCCGTAGGCCAGCCGGAGTCGATCGGCCGACCACCGCGTCGCGAGCGTTCGTTTCCCGACGGCTGCGTCCGCGCGGCGGTCGGGCCACTGCGTCTCCAAGAGGTTCACGAACACCACCAGCGCGAAGGGAAGGGTCGCGAGCGCGGCGGCAACGGTGACGCCGCCGATGACGACCGCGAACCCGTACAGCGGCAGCGCGACCCCGCCGAGCACTGCGTTCGTCACTTCACCGAGCCCCTTCCACGCAAGTCGGAGCGGCCGTACTGAGTACTGCCAGCCGGCCAGTAGTATCCCGACGAGGACCGCCGCCGGGACCGCTCCCAGCACCCGACCGCCGACCGGCGCCGCGCCGGCGACCAGCAGCGCGACTCCGACGGCTCCCGACGCGACCGCGGCGCGCAGCGCGAGGGACCGGGGAAGCCCGCTCTCGGCCAGCGCGCCGCTGCCGCCCGAGAAGGGTGTCCGGTCGGTGAGCGCGTCCGTTTCGGCGTCCGCGTACTCGTTCGCGTAGTGAACGCTCGCGGCGGTCGGCAGCAGCGCCGCCAGCCCGACCGCGACTGCTCCCGCATCCGCCTCCGCGCCTCGACCGAACGCCATCGCGACACCGAGCGCGTACACGAGCGCGATGAGCGCGAGCTGCGCCGGGCGGGACATCCGCCAGAGCGCGACGAGGGCGGCGCGGCGTTCCGGCCCGCCGTCCTTGCCTCCTTGGCGCGGTCCGGTCTCGCTCACCTCACTCGCCACGCAACGTCCGGATCTCGTCGAGCAGGTCGTCGATCTCCGGGCGGTCGGCAGGCATCCGTCCCTCGTAGGTGTACGCGACCGCGGGCTCGCCGGAGCGGGTGTCGAGGACCATCGCGACCGGCATCCGGCCGACCAGGTCGTGAAGCGAACCGAGGACGCCGAACCGCACGGGCTGGTCATATACGTCGCTCACGTCGGTGGTCGGGTCGGCGAGCAGCGCGAACGGAAGGTCGTACGAGTCCTGCCACTCGCTGGCTCGCTCGACGGGTTCCGGGAGGATCGAGACGACGGCGGCGTTCAGCGCCTCGAACTCGTCGTACCTGTCGGCGATCGCTTGGACCTGTTTCCGGCAGTTCCCGCAGTGGTAGTCCCGCTGGAACAGCAGCACCAGGGCGTCCATGTCGGCATCGGCCGCAGCGCCGGAAAGAGAGAACGGATCCGGGCCGGCGCCGGCGTTCGGCAGCTCAAAATCCGGTACTGCGTCCGGTGTCGGCGACGGAGTCGTATCGCTCATGCCACCGATACGCGGAGCCGCGGGATAACGCCGGGTCGGTTTGGCGCGCGAGGTGCCAGACCCCGTCAGCTATTCTCACGCGTCGAGTAATCTTCTATCATGCCAACACCCGAGTCGACGTCCGTACCGGACCCCGACCGGGAACCCGCGGACGATCCCGACTCTACGTCTACCGAGGGTCTTTCGCTCGTCGCGGACTCACGGCGATTCCTCCGCGCGGTCCGAGCCTCCGAAGGACGCGGGCACGCACTCGACACCTCCCGAGAGCGACTCGCTGACGCCTCGCCCGACGAACTGGACGCGCTTGGTCCCGACGAGCGGCTCGCGTTCTGGCTCAACGTCTACAACGCCGCGACGGGAGCCGCGCTGCTCGCGGACCCGGAGCGGTTCGAGGACCGCCGGCAGTTCTTCGGCGAGTCGGTCGTCACCGTCGCCGGGGCCGATCTGAGTCTCGATCAGATAGAACACGGGATTCTCCGCGGCTCACAGTGGAAGTACGGGCTGGGCTACGTCCCGAATCCCTTCCCCCCGGCGTTCGTCCGGCGCCACCGCGTCGCTGATCCCGACGCGCGCGTTCACTTCGCGCTCAACTGCGGCGCCGCCTCCTGTCCCGCGGTCGCGGCCTACAACGCCGCCGATGTGGACGACCAGCTCGACCGCGCCGCCGCCTCGTACCTGCGAAGCGAGACGGTCGTCGAGGACGGGACCGCTCGCGTGCCGCGCCTCCTCCTGTGGTACCGCGGCGACTTCGGCGGGCGATCGGGTATCCGCACGCTCCTCCGCGAGCACAGCGTGATCGACCCGGACGCGACCCCCCGGATACGCTACCGCGAGTACGACTGGTCACTCGCGCTCGATGCGTTCCGGACCGAGAGGGAGAGGCGATGAGCGACGACGGCCTCCTAGGATCGCTGTCGGTCGTCGGACTGTTGAGTCTCTGTTGTATCGGGGTCGGCGGGATAGCGGGCGGTGCGGTCCTCGCCGGCGGCGGCGCCTCTGCCACCGTCGTCACTACGGGCGCGTCGAGCGCTCGCGGCGCGCTGATCTCGGGCGGCGTCACGTTCGCGACCGTGTTCGTCGCGGCCGTGGCGATCCGGTGGCAGCTCAATCGGTGACGACGGCGGAAGGGGCGGTATCGTCGCCGGCGATCAGACGACTCCAGCGCCGCCGAGGATCAGTCGGACGCCGATGACCGTCAACAGCCCCAGGACGACTCCGCGACGGAGGCGCTCGCTCACGCGCTCGCGAAGGCGTTTTCCGACTGCGACACCCGCGACGGCGGGGACCGCGGCGGCGACCGATGCGAGGACGAGACCGGGGTCCGGGTACAGTCCGAGCGCCCCGGCAGCGCCGACTCGCAGACCGTTGATGCCGACGAATACGAGCGCGACGACGCCGACGAACAGCCCGTGGGAGAGGTCGAAGCTCCGAACGAACGCGACGAGCTGGACTCCGACATTTGTCGCGCCGAACAGGACGCCTGAGACGACGCCGACGACAGCCATGACGAGCGGCGTATCGGCGAACTCCCGCTCGCTCACGACAGGGAGGGACGGTAACGGGACGGTGTGCTGATTCGTCGCGACGAAGCCGAGCGAGACGAACCCGAGTAGGATCCGGAGCGGGGCTTCCGGGAGCCGGTCGAGGAGTGCCATCCCGAGGAGAGTGCCGACCAGCGCGGCGACGAGCAGCGGCGCGAATCGGGTTCCACACGTGCGGAGCTCCTCGCGGGTGAGATCGCCGACGAGCGCGAGATTGACAGCGAACATCGGAATGATCATGAACGTGACGGCGGTCGCGGGATCGAGCGTCGCGGCGAGTACCATGGTCCCAACGACGGCGAATCCGAACCCTGCGACCCCGTTGACGGCGCCCGCGACCCCGACGACGACGGCGATCGTCGCCACCAGTTCGACGGAAAGCGCGAGGGTCATACGCCTGAGATGACGCGGTTATTCATAAATGACCGCTGACTGTGTGGCGCCGAGACACGGCCGCGAGGTCGGCCGTATGCTGACGGCGGCTCTCGGGTGGTCGGACGCGTTTTGAGGTGTGTGCGATCACCCCGCACGACCGGCCGAGGCTCATACCCGTCGGCCGTCGTTATTCAAATATGCTCCAAACCGGACAGACGGCGCCGACGTTCGAGCTTCCCGGTGCGGGCGGCGGACGGATCGACACGCACGGCCTCGCCGAGTACGCCGATAACGGGTGGGCTGTCGTGGTGGTGTTCTACCCGTTCGACTTCCACCCGGTGTGTACCAGCCAAATGTGTACGCTGCGGGACAGCGAGGCACTGTCGCTGTTGGAGAATACTGTCGTCCTCGGTATTTCGACCGACAGCGTCTACAGTCACCGCGCGTTCGCCGAACAGCATCGTATCGACTTCCCGCTGCTCTCAGACAGCGACGGCCGTGTCGCCGGGGCGTACGGCGTGCGCGCCGAAGAGATCGATGACCACCGCGGGGTCGCGCGTTCGGCGGTCTTCGTGGTCGATCCGGACCGCACCGTCCAGTACGCGTGGCGGAGCGAGGAGACTGACGACGAACCGGATCTTGAAGCCGTCGAACACGCCGCGCGGTGTCACGGTGACGAGTGCGAACTGCCGGACGGGAAGTCGTACCTGTGAGCGCAACTGCTGACAGCCATTACCGACCAGTAACTCGGTTACCCGTCCGTTCGCGCGTCTTTATCCAATAGTCTCGCATCTGGGTTACTAGAGGTAACCTGCGTCGGCTCGCCGGCGCGTATTACACATCATGGTAAGCATACTCACCGGACTGATCGCTGGACTGATCGCGACCGTCGTCATGACGATGTTCATGATGACGATGGGAGACGACTCGCCGCCGCCGACTGCCGCCCTCTGGGCGAAGTACGTCGGCGACGAGGGGCCCGAGGCGTACATGAAACAGGGCATGCTGCTCCACATGCTGTACGGGGTCGGTGCGGGGGTTGCCTTCGCAGTCGGTGCGACCGCACTCGGGCTCGCTGTCGGCGCCGGGGCCCTCGTCGGGAGCGTCCTGTGGGGGCTCGCCTTCGGGCTTGTCCTGATGATCGGCGGAATGATGTTCTGGATGCGAATCGTCCTCGCAATGGAACCCGACCCGAAGACGATGGCTGCGTTCGGCTTCTTCCACGTCGTCTACGGCGTCGTACTGGGCGCGGGAATCGCGCTGCTCCCGGTGTAAGGCGTGGGCACGAACACGAACGCGGACGGTCGTGGCCCGGGATGCCTGCGCGACGACCGCCCGGTACACAGCTGTACCGCGGCGGCCGGATCGGCGGTCAGTCGCGGGATAGAGGCGACCGTTCGACGCGTCGCATTCTGGACGGCGATTGCGTTCCCGACGGCGTACGTCATCGGGGCCGTCGATCCCGTCGCGGCGGCGCTGCCGGTCGGCTGGCTCCCGCTCGCGATCTCGACCCACCTGCTGTTGCTGTGGGTTGGACACGGCGCTCACCATCCGGAGTAAGCGATGTCAGGCGCACTCGTACTAGCGACCGGGGTCGACCCGCTGCCGCTACTCTCGGCGGTGTCGGTCGATCGAGTCCTCGATCACTGGTGGGTGTTCCCCGCGTCAGTGTTGTTCTCGATGATCGCCATCGCGGCCGGCGTCTCGGGCGCGCTCTTTTTCAGCCCGTTCTTCCTGCTGGCCGTCGGGCTCGGCCCCGCGCAGGCGGTCGGCGCGGGCCTGATGACTGAAGTGTTCGGGATGGGCAACGGGCTCCGGTCGTACGTCAAACAGGGCGTCGTCGACTACGCGACCGCGAAGTGGCTGTTGGTCGGCGCGCTGCCGGCGATCGTGATCGGATCGTTCGTAGCACATTACGTCCCAGACACGCTGTTGCGCGGCGGGTTCGGCGTCGGGCTGTTCGTGCTCGGCGGATTCCTGTTGTACTCCGACTCTCCGGAAGAGACCGAACCCGGCGAGCGCGAGGGCGAGTTCCTCGAAAAGAAGAACGCGGAGTGCGGTACCACCGTTGTCAACGCTACCGACGGCGAGCGGTTCGTCTACCCGACCTGCTGGCGCCCGCCGGGCGTCGCGCTCGCGGCACTCGGCGGGGCGATCACGGGGTTGATCAGCGCCGGCCTTCCCGAGATTGTGACGACCCAACTGGTGGCGCGGTGTCGAATGCCACCGCGAGTTGCGGTCGCCACGTCGGTGTTCGTGCTCGCGATCGCCGCGGTCGCCGGGGCCGCCGTCCACGCGCTGGCGGCGACACCCGTGTGGTACGTGGTAGTCTGGTCGATCCCGGGCGTGATCGTCGGTGGAACAATAGGTGCCCGCGTCGGCAAACACGTTCCGAGCGGGCTGATGGAGCGCGGGCTCGGCGTTGTCTTCGGGATCGTCGGCGGAATCGTTCTCGTGACAACGTTCGGCGTCTAAACGCTCGCACACCGGTTCTGGGCGGTCGTGTACAACTCACGCCACAACGGACCGGGGTTGATGACCGTAGGTCCCGTCGATCAATCCATGCAAGAGTTTGATTTCCTCGTTATCGGGTCTGGATCAGGATTGGACGTAGCGAACGCGATGGCCGGTCGGGGGAACTCGGTCGCGGTCGTCGAGGAGGGCCGGCTCGGCGGGACCTGTCTCAACCGCGGCTGTATCCCCTCGAAACAGCTCCTCTATCACGCAGAGGTGCTGGAGACGATCGAGGGCGCCGATGCGTTCGAGATCGAGGCGGAGGTGACCGATATCGACTTCGCGGAGATCGTCCGGAAGGTCAACGACGACGTCGCGGGAAGCTCGGAGTCGATCCGTCGCGGGCTGGAGTCCTCGAACAGCCACGACCTGTTCTCGGGAACCGGACGGTTCGTCGATGACCGCACGGTCGAGATCGTTGAGGGCGACGACGCGGGCGCCACACTGCGGGCCGACACCGTCCTCGTCGCCACCGGCACCCGCCCCTCGGTCCCGCCGATCGACGGGATCGACGGCGTCGACTACCTCACGAGCACGGAGGCGCTCCAGTTGGAGACAGCGCCGGACCGCCTCGTGATCGTCGGCGGGGGGTACATCGCGGCCGAGCTCGGCCACTTTTTCGGGACGTTCGGCACCGACGTGACGATCGTCGGCCGGCGCGAACACCTCCTGCCGGAGGCCGACGTGGAGGTCGGCGAGGCGTTCACCGACCGCTACGCCGACCGGTTCAATGTGTACACGGGGTACGAGGCCGTCGCCGCCGAGGAGGCTGACGGCGAGGTGACGGTCGAGGCGCGCCCGTACCCCGAGGCGAACTCGGTCCGCGCAGGCGACGAGACGGTCGGCGCGCCCGACGAGGCCGAGTCGGTGACCGTTACCGGCGACGAACTGCTGGTCGCCGCGGGCCGCCGCCCGAACACCGACTCACTGAACCTCGACGCGACGGGCGTCGAGACGGACGCGGACGGCTTCATCGAGACGGACGAGTACCTGCGCACCGACGCCGAGGGGGTGTGGGCGCTCGGCGACGTGGTCGGCGAGTACCTGCTGAAACACAGCGCGAACCACGAGGCGAAGGCCGTCGTCCGGAACCTGCTGGGTGACGAGCCGGAACCCGTCGACTACTCGGCGATGCCGTTCGCGGTGTTCGCCTCGCCCGAGGTCGCCGGCGTCGGGGCACGTGAGCAAGACCTCCGCGAGGCCGACGTCGAGTACGCCACGAACACGTACGCGTACGAGGAGACGGCCCGCGGCAGCGCGATGCACGCCGACGGCTTCGTGAAGGTCCTCATCGACCTCGACGGCAACATCGAAGGCTGTCACATCATCGGCCCCGAGGCGTCGAACCTGATCGAGGAGGTCGTCGTCGCGATGACCGCCGGCTCCGGAACAGTTGCGGACATCCGCGACGCGGTCCACATCCATCCAGCGCTCTCCGAGGTTGTCGACCGGGCCTTCTCGGGTCAGTTCTCTCGCGGCGGCGGTCACGACCACGGACATCATCACCACGGATAGCCGTCAGAGCGGATCTGCGGCCAAACACGGCGACTTCTGGGTCGGGCGAGCGGTTTTGTCGCTTCCCACCAACCATCAACTATGGATGACCTCGGTCATTTCTCTCGGCGTCGACTGTTGGCCGGCCTCGCGAGCGGCGGCACACTGGTAGCGCTGGCCGGCTGCGCTGAGAGCAACACCGGTACCGAAGCTGACACCGACGCCAACGGAACCGAATCGGAACCGCCCGCTGCTGACGACCTCGACCTCCGAGAGGCGAACGTCGTTGACGTCGCGTTCGAGGCGACGGACGGCGGCTACGCGTTCGACGTGACGCTCCACCACGACGACGACGGCGAGGAGGGCTACGCGAACTGGTGGCAGGTCGAGCGACTCGACGGGACTCGGCTCGGTCGCCGGGAGCTGCTCCACGCTCACTCCGAGCAGCCGTTCACGCGGTCAGCGACGGTCGCAATTCCCGACGACATCATCCAGGTCGTCGTCCGCGGTCACGACCAGACGCACGGGTACGGCGGGGTGGCGGCCCTCGTTGCCATCGACGACGGGTCGGTTCGGTTCATTGACCAGGGACCCGAGCCACGGTCGTTCGACGCCGGGGACTTCTCGTAACGCGCTCCCACGGGCCTGACACGCTATCACGTGCCGAGATGGTGTCCCGGACACACATCCGCGGACGGGTTTTGTACGTATGCGTTTTATAAGCGAACACGATGGCAAAAGCAGCAATCGTGATTCTCGCCGGCAACGAATCGCACTCAGACTACGGTCGCCTCGCGAACGCGCTCGAAGCGGCGAAGGAGTTCGCCGAGAACGACGACGACGAGCTGGAACTGATCTTCGATGGCGCCGGGACCCAGTGGATCCCGGAGCTCGAAGACGAGGAGAGCGACTACCACGAGCTCTACCAGGCAGTCCGCGACGACGCGGCGGTCTGTGACTTCTGTTCCGGTGCGTTCGGCGTTGAGGACGCCGTCGCCGACTCCGGGCTCGTCACGCTCGACGAGTACGATGGCCACCCGAGCATCCGCTCGCTCGTCGACGACGACTACGAGATCATCACGTTCTAATCCGGGCGACCAGCTCGGCGGTGCCTATTATTTTTGACCGTGTTCTTCGATGTTCGCCCAGACGACAGCCATCAGCTCGCCTGTCTTCGCGACCAAGTCCTCTACAGCCTCGTCAGAGTCAGCTGGCGCGCAACCTAAGTCCCGGATCGCCTTTGTCGCTGAGACGTGATGGACATGGACGCGGTCGTCCGCAGCGCGCTCGTAGACGGTCGTCGTACACGGTAACATGCCGGCCAGGGTTGGATCGATCTGGAGGGCGTCATGTGCGATTTCTGGGTGACAGACCACAATTAGAGCGGTTCGTTCAACGTCGTCGTGTCCGAGCATACCCGCGATCATCTGATCGAGGCGAGTGACGCGTACCGTTTCGAAATCAGCCAGTTCGTGTTCGATCTGGACGAAGGGGACGGCGTCCTCGAACGGCATATCGAGAGTCGTATGAAGAGCCTCATCAGCCGTCGGTGTCGGTGATCGGGATGACGCGTCGCTCATGCGAGGTTCTCTCACGCCCGAATATAAATATCGAATCGCACCCTCGACAACTGCCGTTACCTCTTACGCGCCGTGCCCGTTGCCGGTCGGGACGGACTTATGACGCCGTCGGGCCATCTCCCGACATGATCGAACTCACGCGAGCGGCGTACGACGACATCGTGTATCGGGCGTACGAGGGCGGGGAAGCGGAAATCTGCGGCGTGCTCGCCGGCGACCACGGCGACGACGGCGAGCCCAGCGTCGTCACGGAGACGTACGCGGCCGAGAACGTCGCGGAGACGCCGGAGATCCGGTACCTGATCGACCCCGAAGAGCAGTTCGAGCTGATCGAGACTGTCGAGGACGCAGGCCTCGACGTGGTCGGCTTCTACCACTCGCACCCGACCGGCCCGACGCACCCAAGCGAAACGGACGCCGCGCGGGCGACGTGGCCAGGCCACTCGTACGTCATTTGTGCGCTCGACGGCTACCCGTTCGTCGGGTCGTGGCGCTGGCGCGACGATGCAGACGAGTTCGAACAAGAGACGGTGTCGGTATGGAGCGAACGGTAGCGGGGTCGACCGGGAGTCGGAACCAGAGCGGAAAACCGAGAGAAGACAGCGGGTCAGGCAGGGCTCAGTCGCTCGCCTCGATCTCCGGCTCGGAGTCGCCGCCGACGTCGATCGCACAGGAGGCGGTGTACTCCACGTCGTGGACGGACTCGATGGCGGGGTTGTCGCCGCAGACCGGGCAGTCGTCCTGCTTGGGGATCTTGACCTTGTCGAACTCCATGTCGAGGGCGTCGAAGAACAGCATCGAGCCGTCGAGGCTCTCGCCTTTGCCCATGAGGTGTTTGACCGTCTCGGTCGCCTGGAGGCAGCCCACGGTGCCCGGCAAGACGCCTAACACGCCGGCGGTCGCGCAGTTCGGGACCATCCCGGCCGGCGGCGCCTCCGGGAACAAACAACGGTAACACGGCGAATCGTCGTCGCCAGCGAACGTGGTCACCTGCCCCTCGAACCGGAAGATGGAGCCGTGCGAGAAGGGGATCCCGGCGAGGGTACACGCGTCGTTGACGAGGTAGCGCGTCTCGAAGTTGTCCGTGCCGTCGACGACGAAGTCGTAGCCGTCGATGAGCTCCTCGATGTTGTCCGGCGTGACGCGCAGATCGTGGCGCTCGACGTCGACGTCGGGGTTGAGGTCGGCGACGAACTCCGCCGCCGAGTCGACTTTCTTCCGGCCCACGTCGTCGTCACCGTGGATGACCTGTCGCTGGAGGTTCGACAGCTCAACCTCGTCGTCGTCGGCGATGCCGAGCGTGCCGACGCCGGCAGCGGCGAGGTACTGGATGATCGGCGCGCCGAGCCCGCCGGCCCCAAGGACCAGCACCTTCGCATCCAGTAGGTCCTTCTGTCCCTCGGGCCCCACGTCGTCGAGGATGATGTGTCTGGAGTAGCGGTCGAGTTGCGTTGGGTCGAGGTCGAGATCACTCATTCACGCTTCTATACCGTTTGCGGACGGTTAAGCCGGCCGTCCACCGGTGGGTACTGCCGCCATCTCGGAGGTGCGTCGCGGGCGCACAGACGGCGCGTGACGCGCCGATCGCCGCGGCGAGAGTTCCGTAGCTGCCGGTATCGCCACCGTTGAGAAGTTGCGAGTCTGCCGGAACCGGCGGAACTCACTCCGACGCGGACGGCAACCGTGTCAGACCGTGGTCGACGTTGCCGTCGACACGCCCCTTTTGAGGATGAGCGTCGAACGAGCGGTATGGCCACAATTAAACTCCCGGCCGCGCTGGTCGGCGGGTCAGCGACGTCGAAGGTCGATGTCGCCGGCGAAACGGTGGCAGAACTGTTCGACAACCACGCCGCGGAACACGGCAACGAGCTGCGCGACAGCGTGATCGAGGACGGCGAGATCAAGGAGTTCATCAACGTCTACGTGGACGGAACTCCGGTCGACGGGCTCGACGCCGAGGTTCCGGACGACGCGCAGGTGCGGGTCATCCCCGCGGCGAGCGGCGGCCGATAAGACGGTCGACACTTCTCGGCTCTTTTCGGGCGCTCAGAGGTACTCCTCCCACAGCGGGATGTCCGCGTACTTGTCGCCGCGGTCGCACAGCATGAACACGACGGCGTCGTCGTCTGCGAGGTCGCCGGCCGCGTCGAGGGCCGCGACGGCGGCCGCGCCCGCGCCGGCCGAGGTGCCCACGACGAACTGGCCGTCGACGCGGAGGTGCTCGCGGATCGTCTCCGCGTCGTACTGCCCGGCATCGGCGATCGGGATTGGGTCATTGGCGTACCGCTCGCGGAGCGCTCGGGCCCGCTCGTAGGCGTCGTCGGTCGGGACGTACAGCTTCCGGTCGAGCACCGACTCGTCGTACGTCTCCGGGTGGTAGTGGTCGCCCGTGCGGAGGTACTTCAGGCCATCAATGGCGTGGAGCGGCTCCTCCGGCTCGAAGCCGACGATCTCGGCGGCCCCGTCGGTCAGGTTCGTCAGCCCGCGGCCCGTTCCGGTGATCGTCCCGCCGGTCCCGGCGCCTGCGACGAAGTGGGTCACCCCGCCGTCGGTCGCCGCGTGGATCTCGCGTGCGGTCGTCCGCTCGTGAGTTCCGGGATTGTCGGGGTTCTCGTACTGGTTCGGGCGGTAGTAGGCGTCGGGGTCCGCGGCGACGATCTCCTCGCAGCGCTCGATGACCGCGTCGTACCCCAAGTCCGCGTCAACGAAGTGGATCTCGGCGCCGGCGTCGCGGACGGCCTCGACCTTCCCGCCGGCGGCGTTGTCGGGCATGACGATCTCAACGTCGTAGCCGCGCGCCCCTGCGAGTCGAGCGACCTCGCTGCCGGTGTTGCCCGAGGTGGGCTCGATCACAGTCACGCCGGGCTCGAGGTCGCCGCGCTCCTCGGCGCCGTCGAGCATCCCCTTCGCGATCCGCGATTTGATCGACCCGCCGCCGTGGGGAACCTCGTAGAGGTTGAACCACTCGGCTTTTGCGTACACCGCGGCGTCGCTCTCCAAATTGAGGTCGAGTTCGAGCAGCGGCGTCTCGAAGATCGTCGACTCGTCGACGGCGTGTCCGGTCATACCTTCCGTTCGCCGCTCCCGAATAAGAGTCCGACGGAAACGGCGGTCTCGGACCTCGACGCGGTCGTGCGCGGCGAACGCCCGTCCGAGATACGGGAGAAGCCTGCCGGTCACGAAAGGGGTTCCACGACGAGTGTCGTACGAGAGTCCATGAGTGAACTATCGTGGGACGACGTCGTCGAGATGCCCGACGAGCTCGACGACGAGACCGCCGAGGCGCTCTTCGAAGACGCGACCGAGGTACAGGACATGACCGGCGAAGTCTGTCCGTACCCACAGGTCGAGGCGAAGAAGGCTATCGCGGGGCTTTCGCCCGGCGACGTGCTCGTCCAAGAGACGGACCACGTGCCCAGCACGGAGAACGTCCCGAAGGCGGTCGGCGAGGACGCGACGGCCAAGGTGTGGAAGTCTGGGGACGGCCGCTACCGCATCTTCATGCGGAAGGAGTGACCATGGTCGAGGAACTTACCCCCGAGGAAGTCAACGAGCGCGCCCAGAATGGCGACATCCGCGTCATCGACACGCGGCCGCCGGCGGAGTACGAGCAGGGCCATATCCCCGGCTCGATCAACGTCCCGCTCGGCGATCTCCCGTCTATGGTCCCCGACATCGACTGGGACGACACCGACGTGGTGTGCGCCTGTCCCGTCGGCGAATCGTCGAAGCAGGCCGCGATGCTGATCAGCAGCTACGAGGGCGTCGAGGACGACGTGGTTGTCGCGAGCATGGCCGGCGGCTACGAGGAGTGGACGTTCGAACTGGAGACCGGCACGGCGGCCGACGCCTGAGCGGGTAGTCTCGTTTCTCGGGTTCTTTTCGCAGAGTTTTAGATCCGAGTAGGGTCGCGTCTAAAAGACGTATGCGGCGGTTTAGGTCTGAGACCCGCGATGGCGCGTACCGACGAGCGCCCGCAGGGCGCGAATCGCACGCGCGAGGGAGTCGGCCGACCGGAGCGAACCGGAGGGAAGCCGACAAGGCTGGGGGGCGTGAGGTGTGGTTGCCGTGCGGTGCGGGACAGGACTCAAAAGGGAAGCCGCGAGGCTGGGGTTTTGGAGATGTTCCGCATCTATCCCCTAGAAATCACTCCGTCAAACTCATGCGTATTATCGACTCAACCAAGAAATCCGGAACCGGTTGGAAATTCCGATTAAATCGCGCAGCCGACCTCGCGATACATATAGTGGGTCATCACGTAGACGCCGAGGATGATCCCCGCGCCGGCGAGGAAGGAGTGGACCGACAGGAGCGCGACCCCGGAGAACAGGTTCGCGATGTTACAGCCGGCCGCGAGCCGCGAGCCGACGCCCATCAGGAGCCCACCCGCCGCGTAGTTCGGAACGCGGTTCAGCTTCGGCTTCCGGATTCGGAAGTCGCCAGAGGCGTACGCGGCGATGAACGAGCCGACGATCAGCGACGCGATCATCAGCATGTCGATGGTAAGCGAGATGTTGCCGTCGCGGAAGAGCACCGAGCCCCAGTAGTCGACGCTCGCGACGTCGAAGCCGGCGCCGGCGAGGAGGTAGCCGGCCCAGCGCGCCTCGCTGCCGGTGATCGCCCAGTGGCCGTGGACCGAGAACCAGAGGCTGGCGACGAGCGCCATCGCGACGCCCGCGGTCCGGGCGTCCCAGGAGTCGCGCAGGCGTGTCTTCAGCGGCCGGTCGTCGTCGCGGAGCGCGCGGACGTACTCAACGGTGCCGTTCGCGATGCCGCGGAGGCCGAGCGCCACCGACGAGAGCAGTCGTGAGCCGCCGAGCGCGACCTGTGCCCGCGCGTCGCTGGCGACGCCGGTGCCGCCGGAGGGGTCGTCCGGGAGCTGGCTGCGACCCTTCACGAAGGCGTAGGCGAGCGTCCCCACGGCGACCGCGAGCGCGCCGGTGACGGCCGGCGAGAATGGGAGCGCGAGGTAGAGCGTCTGCCCCTCGAACGGGTTCAGTGTCTGGAAGTAGTACGTCTCGGCGACCGGGAACGCGAACGCGAAGAGGACGTATCCGACGAACATGAACAGGAGGACGAGCCAGAACTGGAGGTATCCCTGTCCCGCGCGGTACAGCGTCCCCGACGCGCAGCCGCCGGCGAGCGTCATCCCGAGCCCGAAGACGAAGCCGCCGATTAGCGACCCGAGGCCCCACGCGGGCGTCCAGAAGCCACGGAAGTAGCCGAACGTCGCCTGAAGGCTCCAGAACACCGTCATCACGGCGATCCCGGCGAGCAGTCCCTTCAGCACGCGGGTGTCTTTGAATGCGACGAAGTCGCGGAAGGCGCTGACGAAACAGAAGCGCGCCTTCTGGAGCAAGATACCGAAGGCGAGACCGACGGCGATCGAGACGCCGATATAGGCGCTCGGCGAGAGTATCATCGGCTCGTTCTACTGTCCTCGCACCTAAATCCGCCCCGGACACGGTAACGAACCCCTTTTATCGCAGATTAGCGTAAGTGTTGCCGAAATGTGGGACACGGGGCAACGGGACGGGCGTTCGGCGAGGCTTTAGCCACAAAGGATCATCCGATACGTATGAGCGATAACTGCGGCTGCGGGTCGAGCGACTCCGGGGACGGAGAGACGGCGGCGTCCCCGCGACCCGCGAAGGGAGAGGAACTGGCGAACAACGACCGCCAAAACCCCTTCGCGGACGGTGTCGACCGGCGACGCCTGCTTCAGGCCTCCGGGACCGTCGGCGCGACCGCCGCCCTCGCCGGCTGTTCGGGCGGCGGCGACGGCGGCGACGGCGGCGAAGCCGTCCCGACGATGTTCGTGTTCAACAACGGCGACCGGACGCTGAGCGTCATCGACGCCGAATCCGACGAGCTCGTCACCTCGGCGTTCCTCGGGACCACCGCCTCCTTCCCGGCCAACCAGTACTCCACCGGCGTCGACTCCGACCACGACGTGCTCTGGCTCAACGTCGCCGGGGGCGTCCGCGCGGTCGACCAGCGCACCCTCGAGGAGCTGGCGTACATTGAGACCGGGTTCGCCCCGAACTACCCGAACCTGACGCCGGACGGCGAACACCTGCTCATCGCCTCCGGCGGCACGACCGGGATGGACCCCGAGGGCGACGCGAACCACGCGATTTTCCGCGTCGACGCGAACCGCGACAGCGACACCTTCGGCGAGGTGACCGCCGAGATCGAGACCGGCTACGTCGGGCCCTGCGACATGACGCTCGGGCCGGACGGCGACTACGCGTTCGTGGTCGACGTCGCCGACGAGGCGATCCGCGTGCTGAGCGTCGACCCGTTCGAGACCGTGGCCCGCGTCGACGCCGGCGAGCCGGTGAACGAGGGGAACGTCCTCCCGTTCATGTGCACCGCCTCCTTCGACGGCGAGCTGCTCCTCGTGGAGAACGGCGAGGGGACGCTCGGCGGCGAGCCGGAGGTGCCCCGCGAGGGCTCCGAGAGCGTCTGGGACATCTCCGACCCGGAGAACCCCGAAGAAATCGCGAAGATCACCCGCGACGACGGGCTCCCGGGCGCGCCGATCACGAGCGAGGTCGCTCCGGACAACTCCGCGGCGTACCTGTTCATCCCGGGCGAGGGCGTCGGCGTGATCGACCTGGAGGCGAACGAGTACGCGACGACGCTCGACGTCGGCGGGAGCAGCATCGCCGGGGCATGGGGGCCGAACCGCGAGAAGCTGTACGTCCCGGTCCAGGACGCCAACCAGGTCGCGGTGATCGACCACGCGAACCGCGAGGTCGCGACGACCATCGAGGTGGGCGAGTCCCCCACGGGCGCCGCCGCCGGGACGGTCCAGCCCGAGAGCGACGCGGTGTCGAGCATCCAGGCCTCGCTCGCGTCGCTCGGGATTCCGTTCGGCGACATGGAGGCGTCGTGGTGTATGGACGACCACTGCTACTGCGGCTAATGGCCGACGAAACCCCGGAGGCCGACGGCGACGGGAGCGGCGATGCGACGCGCCGCGGACTCCTCCGCGCCGCGGCCGGCGCGACGGTCGCGGGGGCGGCGAGCACGGCCGGCTGTCTGAGCGTCTCGACGCCGGCCAACGTGGCGGCAGAGTACGAGGTGACGGGCAACGTCGCTCACTTCGTGGGCCCCAGTTGGCTGGCCGAGCACCGCGACGACGCCGTCGTGCTCGACGCGCGGAACGCGGAGCGGTTCCGCGAGGAGCGCGTCTACGGCGCCCGCCGCGTCCCCTTCGACGCGATCACGAGTCGGCGCGGCACTGAGGACGGGGCGGTCCCGGACGCGGACGGGATCGCGGCCGCGTTCGGGTCGATCGGCGTCGCACCCGACGACGACGTGCTCGTCTACGGCGCGAGCGTCGGCTCCCGCGTCACGCGGACCGCGTTCGCGCTCGCCGCGGTCGGCCACCGCGGCGATATCAAGGTGCTGAACGGCGGGCTCGACGGGTGGAACGGCCGGCTCGGAACCGGATCCCGCGGCGACGTGTCGACGGCGACGTACGACGCCGACCCGGCGCCGTCAGCGTGGGTCACCCGGGAGTGGCTCGCCGAGCGTGTTGGCTCGTTCAACGACGGCGGCCCGGGGCTGGTCGACGTGCGGGTGCCGGAGGCGTATCTGGCCGCGGCCGGCTCCGACGCGCTGAACGACGACCACGAGCGCCACGGCCACCTGCCGGGCGCGATCGATGTCCACTGGGTCGGCAACGTCTCCGGCCGCCGGATGGCGGATCCGGGTCGGCTCGTCCAGCTGTACGAGGGCGAGGGCGGGCTCGATCCGAGCGACACCGTCGTCGTGTACGGCGACGACAACGTGGATCCGACCTCGACGTGGCTCACGCTGCGGGCGATCGGTTTCGATGACGTCCGCGTTTACGACGGCGGCTTCGGTGAGTGGGCGAACGCGGACGACCGCGGACGACACCCGGTCGAAACGGCGACGAATGTCGTGGTCGAGACCGAGGGGAGCGTCGGCGGCGACGACAGCAGCGGCGACTTCTCCTGTACGGGATGAACTCGGACGGTGCCGGCGAGGGAGCGGAAGACGCGCCGAACCGTGTCGTCGCCGTCCCCTGCGAGGGCGCCGACGTTCTCGCGCTGTTCGCGCTCGCCACGGGCGACTCGCTCGGCGAGGTGCCGGTCGGTAGCCACCCGGTCCACGCGACGACGACTGCCGACCGGACGTTCGTCGCGACGATGGGCGAGCGGTCGGTGACCGCGGTCGATCCCGGTGGCGAGGTGACCCGCATCGACACCGGTGTCTTGGGCCCTTCGCACTTCGCGAGCGCGAACGACGAGCTGTACGTCGCCTGTTCGGCCGGCGACGCGCTCGCGGTGATCGATCCGGTGGAACTGGCACGTACCGACCGGATCGGCGTCGGCGCGGAGCCGCACGAACTGGCCGTCGCGCCCAACGGCGACCGCCTCTACAGCGGCAGTCGGCGAGACGGCCTCGTCGATGTCGTCGATACCGCGACTCACGAGCGGATTGGTACGGTCAACGTGGGTCCGGAGGCGAGGGTACAGGGTGTCGCGCTCACGCCCGACGGGCACCACGGGTACGCCGTCGATCAGGACGGAGACCGGATCGTCGTATTCGAGCCGGCTAGTCACGGGGACGAAGAGCCAGACGCACCTGCGACCCGAGTCGGCCACGTTCGCAAAGCGGCCGCGGTCGGGGCGGACCCGTACGACCTCGTCGTCACTGCCAACCGCGTGTTCGTCCCGGGGAGGGCCGACGGGACGGTCCACGAGTTCTCGCCGGACCTGACGCTCGAAGCGGTCCACGACGGCTTCTCCCGCCCAGTCGACCTGTTCAAAACGAACGGTCACTGGTGGGTGATCGACGCCGAGGCCGCTCGACTTCGCTCGCTCGATGGCGAGGTCGTCGACACGAACGTGCCGGGGCTCGTCGCAGCACCGGTGGGCGGCGGGCGGCTCGTGGTGTCTCACTACGACGACGACCGGATTTCGCTCGTCGACGTCGCGGACGGGATCGTCTGGACCGCCGACACGCCGGCGTACCCGTTCGGCGCGGTCGTGGTCTGACGCGTCACAGGCCGCGGGGAACCCTGCCGGAGTCGCCGCCGTAATTCTTCCGTTGGCCGTCTCTCGCCCGTGAAGGTAGCATACGTCTTCGCGACGGCCGGACAGACCATCGACTACGTGCTCGGCGACATGATCCTCCCGCAGCTGGAGGCCGGCGCGCACGGCGCCGACGTGGTCGGCATGTTCTTTTTCCACGACAACACGTACGCGCTCCGGGAGGACGACCCGCTCGGTCAGCGGCTCGCGGACGTTGCGGCCGAGCAGGAGATCCTGCTCATGCTCTGTGACCAGTGCGCGACGCGCCGCGGGCTCGCCGAGTTCGACCACACCGACGAACACGGCCGCGACCACTACGAGCCGACGGACACCGTCGAGGGCGCCACAGTCGGCTGCTTCCCCGACCTCTACGAGGCGCTCGGCGAGGTCGGCGTCGACCAGGTCATCACGCTGTAGCTCCCGGGTTCTCCGACCCCGCACCGTTTTTGACGCGCGCCCCGAACAACGCCGCATGGACGCGTCCGCGTTCGACGACCCCAATGGGCGCCCCGTGACGGCGGTCACGGCTGCGGAGATGCGGGCGGTCGACCGCGTTGCCGTCGAAGCGATCGGCCTCGATCTCTGCCGGATGATGGAACACGCCGGCCGGGGACTCGCCGAGGCCGTCCTCGACGTCCGGTCGAGCGACGGGAGCGACGGCCACATCGCGGTGCTCGCTGGAAACGGGGGGAACGGTGGCGGTGGCCTCGCGTGTGCCCGCCACCTCGCGAATAGGGACCTTCCCGTACGGGTCGTTCTCGACCGAGACCCCGCTTCGATCGACGGCGTCACCGCGGAGCAACTACGAATCCTGGAAGCGATGGACGTGTCGATCGGATCGCCCGACAGAGACACGGATACCGACACGGCGCTCGACGGTTTCGTCGTCGACGCGCTGATCGGCTACGGACTGACTGGGGCGCCCCGCGGCGCCGCGGCGGGACTGATCGAGGCCGTCGACAGCGCGGCGGAAACGATCGTGTCGCTCGACGTTCCGTCCGGTACAAACGCGACGACCGGAGAGACGCCCGGAGTCGCGGTCGAACCGGACCGGACGGTAACGCTCGCGCTGCCGAAGACTGGGCTCTCCGCGGTCGGTGGCGACCTCCGCCTCGTCGACCTCTCGATTCCCGCGACAGTGTACGACCGGCTCGACATCGAGTACGACGACCCCTTCGGCGACGGGTTCGCCGTTTCGCTGTCGCGGACGAACGTCGAGTGAATTGCCTCAGGGTCAAGCCCCGAGGCACTCGGCCTGCTCAGCCTGTAGAACGGCCCGGCGGTTCGCCCGGGTTACCCCGGACTCACCGGAGCATTATACGGTTCGGTGCGGTGTATCCGTTTATCAATGACGCCAGCGATCGGTGACGCGGCTGAACTGACGGACGCGGACGTGGGACTGGACGGAACGAGTGGGCGACCCGAGCCGACGACACGGCGAACAGACAGATGAGCGCCGAGAGCGCACGCAACCCAGAGCGGATCGCAACGTGGAGTGACCTCGGAGACCGGGAGCCGACCCACGCCCGAGCGGCCGGCGTCGACCTCGTCGTGATTCGGTACGACGACGAGGTGTCGGTGCTGTACGGCCGGTGTCTTCACCGCGGCGTGCTCCTCGGCGACGGCCACGTCGAGGGCGAGGATCTTATTTGCGGCGTCCACGGCTGGGACTACCGGTACGACACCGGGATCAGCGAGTACGACAACTCCGAGCGGCTGGAGAAGTTCCCAGCGTGGGTCGAAGCCGACGGCGACGGCGAGGAGGCGGTGTACGTCGACGCGGCGGCGGTCGCCGAGTGGGCCGACGACCACCCGGAGCCGTACGACCTGCCGGACGACGCTGCGGAGGCGGACGACGTGGACGCGGCGGTAAATCCCGAGTTCTACGGCGAGCCGGAGGCCGAGACCGAGCCGCACACCCATTACATCCAGAAGCTCGCCCGCGAGGGGCCCGAGGGGATCGGCGAACACGGGAGTGTCTCTGCGATGGGCGTGCCGCGGGCGGAGCTGCCGAGCTGGGAGGATCTCCAGATCCTCACGGCCCAGCTAGACCGGACTCCCCTTGACGATGAGGCGCCGGTCGACTCGACGCTGGTGATCGGCCCGAACGCCGAGAACCCGCTCGAACTGGAGATTCCGGTGTTCGTCAGCGACATGAGCTTCGGCGCCCTGAGCGAGGAGGCGAAAGTCGCCATCTCGAAGGGCGCTGACGCAGCCGGGACGGGGGTCTGCTCCGGCGAGGGCGGGATGCTCCCCGAAGAGCAGGCGGTCAACTCGCGGTACTTCTACGAGTACGCCACCGGGAAGTTCGGCTGGGACATCGAGAAGGTCGCGGACGTACAGGCGTTCCATTTCAAAGCGGGCCAGGGTGCCAAGACCGGCACCGGCGGGCACCTCCCGGGCGAGAAGGTCCAAGGGAAGATCGCGGAGGTTCGGGACCTCGAACCGGGCACCGACGCCGTCAGCCCCGCGCGGTTCGACGACTTAGAGACCCCAGACGACTTCGCGGCGATGGCCGACCGCGTCCGTGAGGTCGGTGACGGGATCCCGGTCGGATTCAAGCTCTCCGCGCAGCACGTCGAGGACGACATCGACTTTGCGCTGGAGGCCGGGGCGGACTACCTGATACTCGACGGGCGCGGCGGCGGAACGGGCGCCGCCCCAGACGTGTTTAAAAACAATATCTCGGTGCCGACGATCGCGGCGATTCCACGGGCACGCCGCCACCTCGACGCCCGCGGCGCCGACGACGTGACGCTGATCGCGACCGGGGGGCTCCGCACCGAGTCGGACTTCATTAAGGCGCTGGCGCTGGGTGCCGACGGCGTCGCGGTCGCGAACGCCGCGATGCAGGCGATCGGCTGTCTCGGCATGCGCGCCTGTGACTCGAACAACTGCCCGGTCGGGATCGCGACGCAGAAGGAGGGACTCCGGAACCGGCTTGTGATCGACTCGGCCGCCGAGGGGCTCGCGAACTACTTCGCCGCGACGGTGAAGCTGATGAAGGTGATGGCCCGCGCCTGCGGTCACGACGCGCTGACCGAGTTCGAGCGCCGCGACCTGACGACGTGGAAACGGGACGTCGCCGACCTCACCGGCGTCGAGTACGGGGGCGTGAGGGCGGAGGGGCGTCGGCGGTGAACGGTCGGCCAGACTCAGAGATCCGGCTCGGCGATGACCAGCGGCTCACTCGAGCGAGTCAGGTTGGTGAAACGCGTCTGGACCGTGGTCGTCCAGCCAGGTGAACGCATAAAGTCGTCGCGCCGGTAGGCGTTCGAGCCGACGACCGTCCGCCGCGGCGCCCGTGGTCGAATCCCACGTCGTCCCGTCGCCGGAGACGCCACCGTCGGTTGTCTCGAACTCGTGACCGGGGTCCGCGTACGCGTGGATACCGTCATCCGCCGCGAAGGCGACGACGTCCTGCTCGCCGACCGTCGCCCGCGCGACGCCGCCGGCCGCCCGCATCCGGGAAAACGCGAAGCCGAGCGCGTCCTCGTCGAACTCGACGCCCAACACGACTTCCTTCGGATTGAGATCTGTGGGGCCGTCCCACTCTCGACCGTCGGCCGTGCCGCGGTGTGCCGCGAGCCCGAACCCGTCGCCCGCGGTGTACACCTCGTACGGCGACTCAGCGTAGTCGATCGGGGCGGGCTCGTCGCCGTCGCTCGCGGCCTCGCTCTCGCCGCCCGGCGGGTCGAGGACGACGCCGTCCGGGTACGACTCGCGGAACTCCCGGGCAGAGAGCATTGCCGCCGGGCGGACGGCGAGCGAGTCGCCCTCGAACGCACCGTCGATACACTCGCCGGTGGACTGCTTCCACTCGCTTCCCGTCTCGCGGTCGTACATCACGAGGTCGTCGTCAGCGAGCTTCCCGGACACGCCGAACTCGAGCGTCCGCCCCGCGTGGATCCGGTCGTACACGACCGCGCTTCCGCAGAGCGGACACCACGTGACGGCGATCGGGTCGTCGCCGGACGCGCCCTCAAGGGCGTCGTTGACGATCTCGTGGAACTGGAGGTACCGCACGGGGTACGCTCGCGGCGGATCTGCGTCGGTCACGGCGATAACCGGGTCGTCGGCGTCTCCGTCGTACGAGTCGCCGAACCGAGGCAAGTCGACGCTCGGAATCGCGTCCTGCGGAAGGACTCGTCGGACGTTCACGTCGGTGACTGGCGTTCGCCTCCTATAATTCGGTCGTCCGCGGATTGGGTCCGCCACCGCACAGCGCCGCGCTGTTTATTCGATTGGCCGCGCACTGCCGGGTATGAAACGCGTCCGCGTCGACAACGTGGAGAACTCGCTCCAGCCGGCCGCGGTAATGCGACCACTCACCGAGGCGTTGGGGCTCACCGACCTCGCGGTCAACTACTACGAGCTCGAACCTGGCGACAGCTTCGCATTCGCGTACCACAGCCACGAGGTACAAGAAGAGGCGTTCTACGTTATTTCGGGGACGGCCACGTTCGAAGCAGACGACGGACCGGTCGAGGTGAGAAAAAACGAGATCGTGCGATTCGACCGCGAGGAGTTCCAGCGTGGGTGGAACCGCGGCGACGAACCGGTCCGCGCGCTCGCACTCGGCGCCCCGCTAGAGTACGGCGAGATGCCGCGGCTCCGATACTGTCCCGACTGCGACGCCGAGGCGGACACCGAGTTCGACCGCGTGACGGAGGCGGGCGAGGACGACAAGGCGTCGAGCCGCGAGGCCGTGATCGCCCGCTGCGTCGAGTGTGGCGCCGAGACGGGCCGCTGGTACCGTGGGTCGATGGACGGGGAGGTACCGTGAGCCGATGACGCCGCCGAGGCCCCCGGAGCCAGTCGAGCGATTCCTCGCCGATAACCGGGCAGACCTCGTTTCGACCGCGGAGACCCTCCTGAGCCACGACACGGCAAACCCGCCCGGCCACACCGCGGCGGCGGTCTCGTGGATCGCGTCGCGGCTAGAGGCGGCCGGCGTCGACCTTGAGCGGATCGCAGTCGACCCGGAGAAGCCCAACCTCGTCGCGACGCTTCCCGGCACCTCCGACCGGACGCTGTGTTTCGTCGGCCACGTCGACACGGTCCCGTTCGACGGGACCGAGTGGTCGCGCGACCCGCTCGGCGAGCGCGAGGGCGACCGGCTCTACGGCCGCGGCGCGACGGACATGAAGGGGGCCGTCGCCGCGATGCTCCAGGTCGCGCTCGCGTACGCGGAGTCCGACGCAGCACCGCCGGTTGACCTACAGTTCGCGTTCGTGAGCGACGAGGAGACCGGCGGCGACGCCGGCCTCCCGAGCGTCAGGGAGGCGATCGAGTTCATGCCCGACGCCTGCGTCATTGGCGAGACCACCTCACGGAACGGACGCTGCGCGGTGTCGATCGCCGACCGCGGCGCGATCTGGCTGACGCTAGAGGCGACCGGTGAGGCCGCACACGGCTCGCGGCCGATGCTCGGTATCAACGCAATCGACCGACTGACGGCTGCGATCGACCGGCTCAAACGAGAGTTCGGGACACAAGAACTGGACGTCTCCCCAGAGATGGCGCCGATAGTTGAGGAGTCGGTCGGCTTCCACGAGGAGGAGTTAGACGCCGAGACCGTCCGTGACCTCTTCCGATATCCGACGATCAACCTCGGCGTGATCGAGGGCGGCAGCGCGGTCAACGCCGTCCCGGCGTCGGCGCGCGCAGAGGTCGACATCCGACTGACCGCCACCGTCGAGACCCGCGACGCGCTCGGGTCGATCCGGCGCTGTCTCGGTGAGATAGAGGGGATCTCGGTTGCGGATGTCTCGTGGAGCCGTGGGAGTTACGAACCGATCGACTCGCCACTGGTCGAAGCGAGCGCGGCCGCGGCGGAAGCCGTCGTCGAGGGAGAGGTCTACCGCCGGAGCGCGACCGGGGGCGGTGACGCGAAGAACCTGCGTCACGACGGGGTCCCGACCGTGGAAATCGGCTTCGGAACGGACACCGCCCACACGGTCGACGAGTACACGACGGTCGACGCGCTCGCGCAGAACGCCGAGGCGTACGCGCGGCTCATCAGTGAGTTCGCGGCTCGGGTCGACGACGGAGCCGTCGGTTCCGACGACCGATGAATTCGGTCAATCCCCGCCGTACGTGTGGAAATCCACCGCCTGTTCGAGCAGCTCATCCGGGATGCCAGGAACCTCTTCGTCGCGAACGGGGCCGGCCTCCCGCAGCGCCTCGGGCGTCCGCGGAAATTCCCTGAGCGCGAAGTGGATCGAGATGCCCGCCTTCGCCCCGTCGGCGAGCGCGATCGGGAGCTGGTTGTGGCCCGGCGTCACGTCGCCGACAGCGTACACGCCGTCGACCGACGTTTCGCCGTGGTCACCGACGTCGACCGTCCCGTCGTCGTTGAGATCGCAGCCGAGCTCGCGAGCGAGCCCGTTGTTGTACTCGGAGCCGTACATCGCGAACCCGCCCTTGTACTCGCGGGTCGTCCCGTCCTCGAACTCGAGCGCCTTCAGCCAGCCGTCCTCGCCGTTCTGCACGCCGGAGACGTCCGAACTGACCACGTCGATCGGGTGGTTGTCCAGCATCTCCGCTGTGTCGTCGCTCCACTCGGGTTCGTGGCCCCGCGTGAGGATGTCGACGTCGTCGGTGAAGTTGAGCATGATGCCGGCCACGTGCGCGGTGCTCTCGGCGTGTCCCATCACGTACACTGGCTTGTCGACGAACATGTGCGCGTCGCAGTGGAGACAGTAGTGGAGCCCGCGGCCGGTTCGCGGTAGCGGCGGGTCCGGCCGAACGTCATTGAATCCGGTCGCGAGGACGACGGCGTCGGTCTCGTACACCGCGCTGTTTCCCTCCAGCGCGATGCGGTCGTCGTCGCCCCCGCGATTACATGAGGCGATCACGTCGCGGTGGAGGTCGCAGCCGTACTCCTCCAGCTGCTCTTTTCCGACGCCGAGCAGCTCGTTCCCGCTCGTCTCCTCCCGCGTGCCGATCAGGTTGTGGACCTCCTGCATCATCGCTGCGCGACCGCCGCCGCGGTCGACCAAGGCGGTCCGGTGACCTAATCGAGTGCTGTATAATGCCGCGGTCTGGCCGGCGGGGCCCCCGCCGACGACGACTACGTCGTACGATTCCGTTGGTAACGCGTCGGACATAATCATGGCGACAGCCGGCGCGGACAAAAACGTGTGTTGTTATTGGATCGCACAACCGCCGGAACCTCTCAGAGACGCCAGTAGTTCATTTTGGTTCAGTCCCGGTACGCGCAGTGGAATCCGGCGGCGTGCCGGTAGAAAGCCGGAACAACCGTCCCGCGAAGGTCGGTGTTGGGTTTATCCGCAAACTCCACCCCGACCCAGGCGCGGGCGTCGTCAACCGCGGCTGCGACGTGCGGCGGGAGCTCGTAGGCGCCGGTCACGGTGAGATACGCTCTCGTGAACGCGTCCGCGAGACGATCGAGGAACCGCTCAGTCGGCTCGAAGGTGTCCCAGCCGTCGGCGACGAGCCGGTAGTAGGTGCGCCGAATCAGTTCCGACCCGTCGTCGATGCCGTGGTCGTCGAACGACTCCGTCGTCGTACAGTCGTCGGTTCCGTCGTCTCTATTCGTGTAGTCTGTGCTTTCGTCCATACGAATGAAGACGCGTGGTTACTATAAGTAACCACTATGGGCGTGCGCCTCAGTCGCACACCCGGAATGATCTCATTCCCTGCGCAAGCTGGTCGGTGCTCAAAGAATTGCTAACTTTCGTGTACGAGGCGGTCCTAGCCTGAACAATGAGTGTCCGTGGCCGTCCAATCTCGTTCTGGCTCCTACTTTTATTGCTTGGACAGCTATCGGTTCGCGCGCTCGCCGGTGGCACAGCGCTACTTGTGTCCCCGTCCGGCGAACTCGTGGGACTGCCGACGGGGCCACTCAACAACGCACCGATCGAGAACTTTCTCCTTCCCGGTCTCGCGTTGTTTCTGGTGTTCGGTCTGGGGTCATCAGTCGTCTGTTACGGCCTCTACACGCGGCGACGGTGGGCGTGGTCGGGAGCGATCGGCGTCGCGCTGGCGCTCCTCGTCTGGGTGGTCATCGAGGTCGCCGTCGGGTTCGCCCGGCCGACGCTCTCCCTGAACGTCGCAACTGCGGTCAGCATCGCGGGGGCCGCTCTGTCCCCGGCGGTACGTGCCGACACACGGGACGAGAGCGCGTAAGTCTCCGGACTCTCTTAATTGCCGTCCGACGATGCCGGTCCGGTGTCCTCCGGGTCGGGCGCTCAGCAACACGGATCCGAATACAATGCGGTCGCTGAGACGGTTTACAGGTTAAGATGCTCGGCGGAGACGGACCGACACAGGAAGACGCGTCGACGGCCACCGCGGTCCGATGTCCGTCAGACCGCCTCAGCGCCTCCCGCCCTCACTCCAGCACCGCCCGGATCTTGTCGGCGCTCGTGACGCCGACGAACCGCTCGACCTCCTCGCCGCCGCGGTAGATCGCGACCGTCGGGATCGACCGGACGCCCGCCTCGGCGGCGAGTCCGTTGTGCTCGTCGGTGTCGACGCCGAGCACCGGGGCATCGATCGTCCCAGAGAGTTCCTCGAGGATGGGCGTCTGCTGCTTACAGGGGCCACACCAGTCCGCGAAGTAGTCGACGATCACCTGGTCGTTCTCCGCGATCGTCTCCTCGAAGGACGCCGCGCTCTCCACGTGGATGATTCCGCCTGCCTGTGTGCCGTCGCCGGGCGCCGCGTCGGATGACATACGTAGTTGGAGGGGTCCCGACGGTATATCCCTTCGCGAACCGCGCGGTAAGCGGGTTACCGACGGGTCACCGACTGCGGGATCCTCCGTCTTTCGTGTCGGTTGGTAACACAGACACATTTCCGCCGCGGTCTTATCAGCGCGTCAATCGTTCACTGACCATGCCAATCGAATCGAACGCGCCGTCCGTTCCGAGCGACAAGGACGCAATCCTCAGCGCCCCGCGCGAGGAGGGCGCGAACGTACTCTTGACTGCGAACAGATACGACGACCCCGAGCGCGGCCGACACGGGGCGATCATCGAGGAGACGTCGGCGTTCCGGTCGGACATGGAACTGTTCTACGACCTCCACGCGCTCGCGTGGAACGCCGATGAGGGGCACACGCTCGACGCCCGCGACGATGCCGTCGAGAGCGACGTGTCGTACGCGTCGAGTACGGTCCCGGAGATCACCCTCGAAAACCGCTTCGACGAGCCGGGATCGACCGGAACCCTCACGCAGCGCGTCGTCGCGAGCGTTGACACCTGCGGCTTGCTGATCGAGACGGAAGCCGACTTCGAGATGGTCGCGGAGCGGACGTTCTACACCGTCGCCGACCTCGGGATCCACGGCCACGACCACGAGGACCCGAACGCGGTCCAGGAGGCGTACATCACGGAGCGCGACGGCGCGGATCTGGTGGTCGCGACCGACGGCGACCGATGGCTGGCGATCGCACAGGACCGCGACGGGGACCGCGAGTTCGACGGCCGACGGATCGGTCACACCGGCGTCGCGGAGGGGCCGGACCGGAGCGCCTGGGCGGACATCTCCGAGGGGAACGACGGGTTCATCGACGACGCCGAGCGGGCCGAGGGGAACCTCGACGTGGGCGTCGGGCTGTACGTCGGCGAGACCGACGCGGCGTCGTGGCTCACTGGGGTGGGATTCGGGTACGGCGAGGAGGCGGCGGTCGAACACGCCCTCCGGCTCCTCAACCGCGGTTACGAGTCGGAGCGGGAGACGTTCGCGACAGCGTGGGAGGAGTGGCACGAGACGGTCTCCGACGGGCCGACGGACCACCCCGAGGTCAACGACCTGTACGAGCGGTCGCTGACCGCGATGAAGTGCGCGCAGGACGGCTGCTGTGGCGTCATCGCCGGCGCGTTCAAGCCGAGCGACATGACGTACAAGTTCATCTGGCCCCGCGATCAGGTGATCATCACGCAGGCGCTGATCGCGGCCGGGGCCGAACACGAGGCGCGGCTCGCGCTCCGGTGGTTCGACGAGAACCAGATCACCGGCGACGTCGTCGACGACCGGGGGATCGACCGGCACGGGACGTGGTGGCAGAACTACTACGTCACCGGCGAGGCCCACTGGCGGGCGCTCCAACTCGATCAGGTCGGCGGCCCGATATACGCACACTGGCTCGTCTGGCGGGAGACGGGCGACGACGACCTCCTCGACGAGCATTACGACATGTCACGCCGCGCCGCGGAGTTCCTCCTCTCATACGACAACGGCTACGGCTTCCCGGAGAAGCACCAGGACCCGTGGGAGGAGATCTGGGGCCACAGCACCGAGGGCACCGCGGCCGCGATCGCCGGCCTGCGCGCGATGAGCGAACTCGCCGATGCGCGCGGCGAGGAGTCGTTCGCCGAGGAGTGCCGCGAGCGGGCGACCGTCTGGGCGGATAACTTCGAGAAGTACTGTTTCAAACCCACGCCGTACGGCGACGTCCTCGTCACGGCGGACAGCCCGGAGACGCCGGCCGACCCGCCGGCCGACGCTCGGCCCGACGCGGCGGCGTTTATGGCCGTCTGGCCGTGGAACGTCGTCGACGCGGACAGCGATTCTGCCGCCGCGACGCTCGCCGCTGCTGACGACGAGGCGTGGGTCGCAGGCGATTCCCCCTGTCTCGGCCGGTATCCCGGGGACCGCTACACGCCGACTGGCACCATTGAGGACGGTGGCTGGCCGCTCTGTGAAGCGTACGCCGACGCCGCTCGCTGGCTCGGCGGGAGCGACCCGGACGCGGTCGCCGACCACGTGTTCGAGGACGCCCGCGAGTGGACGACAACTGCCGGGCTCCTGCCCGAGCGCGTCGACGGGAGCGGCCGGGTCAGATGGAACTCGAACCTCCAATGGAGTCAGGCGACGTACCTGCTGCTCGTCGAAAACCACGTCCGCGACGAGGCGTTCGGGCTCGCGCCCGGGAGTGAAACGGGATAAAGACGGAGTGAACGATCGACGGCGAGCGGCGCTACTCCGACGCGACGGCGTCGAGCGCCGCCGACCGCCACCGATCGATCGCGCGAGCGACAAGGTCCTCGGACGCGTCGTCGGCGACGTAGTACTGGTAGACGTGGCCCCCCTCGTCGAGCAGTCGGCGGCCCCGCGTCACGAGCCCGGTCTCGCGGAGCCGCTTCAGCGACCGGTTCACGTTGCTGCGGTCGCGGTCGAGGTGATCGGCCAGTTCGCTCGTCGTCGCTCCCGTGACCTCGACGACGGCGTCGTACGTTCGGACGTCCTGTTCGCCGAGACCGAACACCGTCCGGAACACTTCCTCGCGGTCAGGGGCCTTCACCGCGAGTTCCGGCTCGTCGGCTCTCGCTCCCCGCTGACCGGCTCCGCGTTCGGCCCGCGTGTCGGGAGAGATGTCCGTCTGCAGGTCGGTTCGGCTACTCATCGTCCGTCACCTCTCTGCCGGGGCGACCGGGAACGTGCGGGGTCGTTGGCTTCCGCGTCCGCTCCGCCCCGTTCTCAGTCAAGTGTTCGCGGCCCCACCTGAGCATCGGATCGAGGACCGCCTCCAACTCTTGGCCCCGACTGGTCAGCGCGTACTTGACCCGAACCGGCTTCTCGCTCACCACCTCGCGGTCGACGAGCCCCTCCGCTTCGAGCGTCGAGAGGCTGTCCGAGAGCATCTTGTTCGACACATCGTCGATGGCCGCGGCGAGTTCGCTGAACGTGTGCTCTCCGGTCAGCAGCTGCGCGAGGATGACCGGGTGCCACTTGTGGCCGAACACGTCTGCGACCTCGATGAGGAGGCGCTGCGTTCGCTCGTGCGAGCCGTCGAGTCGGGACAGCGGGATCCGTTCGGTGCTCATATACTGTGAGTCAAGCGCCACCAGTATGGTCACCCACGCTACGTGTCTCGGGCGAGGAGTACCGAGACACATAGGTATCCGGTCAGCACCGTGTAGCTTCACTCGTCGTCGACGAACGACGAGACAAGCGCATGTTCCGCAGAGCGGAGATGTTGATGGAGCGTCGACGAGGCGATATCGAGGCTCTCGGCTATTTCCTCGGCAGTGTGGTCGCGAGGCCAGTCGTAGTACCCCTTCTCGTAGGCCGTCTCCAGGACCGACCGCTGCCTGTCGGTAAGCCCCGCTGCGCCGTCCGTCGGGACTGGAAGGTCCGCCCCGCGGGTCGGGGTCTGGCGCTTTGCGACCAGCTCGACATCGTCCCAGTACTCCGAGAGCGCGTCGAGCACGCGTGTGACGTCTTCGTCGCTTGGAACCTCGGCGATCAGCCTCGTGTCGCCGTCGCTCGCGTGGAGCGACACCAGTCCGAACCCGGCTTCGGCGAGCAGCCCTGGCGGCGCACCCGCCACGGTGACCTCGACGAGACACGTCTCGCCGCGACACTCGACGAGTCGGCACCCACGAATTTCGGGGTACTCGTCGAGGAAGGCTCGGATCTCGTCGAAGTCTCCATGCGTAATCCGCGTCTCATACGCGTGCGTGTCATCACCGCCGGCGACGCTTCCGAGGTGGTCACACCGGCAGTCGAACGCCGCGGACAGGTCACCCAGCGGACTTGCGAAAGAGAACTCCAGCTCGACCGCGTCGCTCTCGATCAGCGTGTTTCGGCGTCGGTCGGCGATGATAGCGAATCCGAGGGTCTCCCCGAGCAGTTCGAGCCCGCTCTGTGTCGTTTCGGCGAATCCGCTCTCTTCTATCCCGGCCACGGCGAGCACGCCGAACCGCTGTCGGCCGCAGGCCACGGGGACTGCGGCGGCGATGGACTCCGTGTTGGCGTCCGCCGCAGTCCCGTTTTCGGACTCGAATCGCCGCCGCTGGACGACTGCGGCGTCCCGTTCATTGGCCTGCCGGACCAGTTGCCGCGCGAACGGCGACGTGAGGAATGACTCCGCGTTGGTCTCGCTGAACGAGTCCGTCGCGACCGAGCTGGAGTCGATCGTCACGGCATCGGCGTCGTCTCCCGTCCCGATAGTCGCGATCCACGCTGCTTCGTACAACGACGATTTGGCGAGGTCGTCACAAATAGACTGTTTGACCGCCGCTCCGCTGGTCGCCCGTAGTACTGAACGAATCACTTCGGTGACGAGGGAGTTGAACCGAGCCGCCGCCGTCAGCTCCTCGCGGCGACGCTCCAACTGGCTCTGACGGGACCGGAGCCGCTCGTCGCGTTCGGCGCGGGTCAACGCCGAGCGGACCACGCCGGCGAACAGTTCGATCAGCCGGATATCCTCCTCCGTTAGCGGTGCCTCGCGGTCGAAAACGCTCAGTACCCCAAACTCGCCGAGCGGAACGTGGACCTCGGCCCGACACGGGTCGTCGGTGTACGCGTCGTCTTCTCTTGACTCGTTTCGGACCGTTTCCTCGCTTCGGTACGCCGCACCGGCGTTCGACGATTTGAGGTCGTAGGCGACTGCCTGCCGGACGAGCGCCGCAGCTGCATCCGACGTCGCGGTCCGCACCAACTCGTTGGCGTCGGGGTCGTACGACCGAACGCAGGCGAGCTCGTGGCCCAGCGCATCGACGACGGTCCGGATCGCGATTCGGTTCACGTCGTCGCGGTCGGCGGCGGCGAGGAGGTCACGGCTCGCCTCGGTCACCCCGGTGAGGCGGTGTTCCCGACGACGCTCTTCGCGCACGTCGCGGGCGACGCAGACGAACTCGCCGCCTTCGAGGCCCGTCACCGACGCTCGAACGGGCAGGTCGTCGCCGTCCGTTCGGGAGGCCGTCAGCTCACCGCGCCACTCTCCCGAATCGGCGACTGTCGGTCGACAGTCGAGTTCAAACCGGTCCGGACTCGCGTACAGCTCGCCCCACGTCGCGCCGACAATAGCGTCCGGGTCGTCATACCCGAACAGCGAGGCGTAGGCGGCGTTCGAGTGGACGACGACGCCGTCCGCGTCGAGCACGGCGATCCCGTCGTCCGCCGCGGCCATCGCTGCCGATCGGCGGCGCAGTTCGCGCTCGTGCTCCGTCCGCGCCGATGCGTCCCGCACGATCGCGAGTATCCGATTGGCCCCTCCGAACTGGACGGCCGTCGCGGTGACATCGACGGGAACGACCTCGCCGCCCCGCGTGTGACACGACAGCTCTGCGGTGAACCCGCTCCCCCTGTCGCGAACGCGCTCGACGAACGACTCGAAGACATCGTAGTCGTGCGGGTGGATATCCGGTGGGCCGAGCGAGAGGAGGCGCTCTCGATCGTACCCGAGCAGCTCGCACGCCTGGTCGTTACACCGCAGGATGCGGTTCGCCTCTGGGTCGATGACGAGGACCGCATCGGGGGTGTGCTCGAACAGCCGTTCGAAGATCGTCGACTCCGGGTCGTCGCCCGTCACAGAACCGGATTCGGGCACATCGCTCATGACGCCAGGCGAAGCGGGGAGTGTCCGTCGTTCATTCGGTGTGCCTCTCGACTAGTTCGTTCGGTACGCACGCTTAAGAAACCAATCGCGGAGTGGGGAATCAGACCAATTCGGCCTCGCCCGCGCACTCGTCAGGACATCGTGAGCAGTTCATAGCCGTCGGCGACGAGGGCCGCGACGTCCGGACCGTGCTCTTCACCGGCCGTTCCGAGAAGTGGGATTCCCTCCGTTCGACAGCCCGCCGTCGCGTCGAACGCGGCCGCACAGTACGCGCAGGCGGAGACCTCAACTTCGCCGGCCACGGCCCGGTCGAGCCCGTCGCGGAGCGGGTGGTCGGCCCGCGTCGCCAGCTCTTCCGGCCATCGGGTCGCCTCCCCGTCGAGAAACACCCGTACGTCGTGGCCGCCGTCGGCGAGCCGGAGCGCGTACTCCACCCCGTTGAGCGCGCTCCCGGTTCTGTCGGGCCCAGCGCTGAGCAACACCGCGTACTTTCCCATACGGATCGGCGGTGAGAGCCAATATAAACGCTATCGGGGGACCCGGTTACGTCGTTACTCTGCGGTTACCGGACAGAAGCGCCGACTGGAACTGGGCATTCGGATAACCGATTACCGGTCAGTCGTCGGCGGCCGAGGCCGTGCCGTCGGAGTCTCCTCCGATCCCCGTCGACTCCGTCCGGTCGTGGGTCCGGAACGTGGCGAGCGACTCTCGGAGGCGGGTCGTCCGCTCTGCTAGGCCCTCCACCTTCTCGGAGACACGGTCCGAGGAGACGGCCTGCTCCTCCGCGGCAGCCGCGACCGACGAGGCGTTCGTCGATGTTCGCTGACTGATCTCGGCGACGTCATCGACCGACGTCGTCACATCGTTGACCGCGCGGGCCTGTTCATCCATCGCGTCGGAAATCTCCTTGACACCGTCGTCCGCCTCCGTGATGCGGTCGTCGATGTCGGCGAGCGCGGCCTCCGCCGCCTCCACCGTGTCGACGCCGGCGTCGATCCGCTCGCGTATCGCCGCCATCTCCGTCACACTCTCGTCGGTCCGCTCCTCGAGTTCGTCGATGAGCGACTCGACCTCCGCGGCGGCCTCGCTCGTCTCCTCGGCCAGGCTTTTCACTTCGTCGGCGACGACGCCGAATCCGGAGCCTGCCTCGCCGGCCCGCGCGGCTTCGATCGAGGCGTTCAGCGCCAGCAGATTCGTTTGATCGGCGATCTCCGTGATCGTGTCGACGATGACGCCGATGCGCTCCATCCCGTCTTCGAGCTGGCCGACAGCCTCCGTCGCGGACCGGGACCGCTCCTCAACGGCGTGGAGTTCCTCGACGGCGCGTCGCGTCGCCGACCGACCCTCGTCGCTGAGTTCGGTCGCCCGTTCCGAAGTCGCTGCGACCTGTTCAGCCGAAACGGCGACTTCCTCAGTTGTCGAGGACATCGTCTCCATCTCGCCGGCGATCTCGACGAGCCGGTCGTTCTGTTTCTCCGCGCCGGCGGAGATCTCGTCTATCGACCCGCTCGTCTCGCGGGCGGCCGCGGCGACCTCCTCCGCACTCGTCGTCATCGCGTCGCTCGCGTCCGCCACTTCGTCGGCGAAGCGGCGCACGTCGGAGACAGTAGTCTCGAGCTCCGACAGCGCCTCGTTGAACGCGTCCGCGATCTCGTGGAGCGCCTCCGGGTCGTCGCGCTCGACCGAGAGCCGAGCGGTCAGGTCGCCATCTGCGGCCTCTCCCATCGTTCCCGCGAAGGCCTCAGCGCGCGTCTCGAGCGTGTCCGCAAATCGTTCCGTCTCGCGTTTGGCTTCGCGGGCGCGCTCTCGCTCCGCCTCTACATCCTCGATGCGACCCTTGAGCGCGGTCCGCATCGCGTCGAACGACTCGTAAAGCCGGCCGATCTCGTCGTCTGTTTTCGGTTCGAGATCGACATCAAGATTCCCGTCTTCTAGTGCTTCCGCCCGTCGGCCGAGTTCGTCGAGCTCGCGAATCGTCGGGCGTGCGAGTCCCATTCCGACGGCTCCGAGGCCGACGATGGCGACGCCGATAATCAAGAGGATATTTCGCGTCACGGCGGCGTGGGCGGCCGGGTCGACGACCCCAGCCGTCTGTCGGATAGTGAAGAGGCCCGTCACCGCGATCGCGGCGATGACGAAGGCGATCGAGAGGCCGAACTTGACGAGCCGGTTCTGTTCCACCACGGCGGGGATGAGTCGACTTCGAACCGCCCTGCGGCGGCTTCGATCCGACGTCACTCGGCCCACCTCCGCCGACGGTCAAGCGGGACGCAGCCCGTGATATGTCGCGAGTCCATGTGGGTGGCTGTGACAGTCTCCGATTTAATTCGTCGGTGCCGATTATCACGTACGGGTCTCACGGGTAACGGCGACGTAACGGCGTTTCTCGCGGCTCACGTCGCGTTCGTCTCGGGATCCGTTGATACCCTCCGTCTGCCCGAGTCGAACGCCCTCGCGGCGAGAGTTTATTCGTCGCAACCGACGAAAGAGAATCGCATGATTGTGTTACACGCGGTCTTTCCGCTCGATCCCGAGAAGCGCGACGAGGCGCTCGATCTGATCGCCGACCTCGCTGAGAAATCCCGCGCCGAGCCGGGGATGATCGACTACCGGCCGGCGACGGACGTGGACGATCCGAACGTGGTCCGGTTCTTCGAGCAGTACGAAGACGAGGCCGCCTTCGAGGCGCACTCCCAGACCGACCACTTCCAAGAGTTCGAGGCGGCGCTGCCCGACCTGCTCGCCGGTGAACCGGAAGTTACCCGGTTCGAGGTCGACTCGGCAGCAGAGATGGATCTCTAAGCGAAGGCTGCCAGTCAGCCGCCGTCAAACCGAATTACTGCTCCGCCGAACGGTTCGTCCGTTCGTCGATCTCGTTCGCCTGACTGATCGCGTCGATCACGTCCCTGGCGATGTGGTCGAGGTCGTCCGCGTACGCCTGTGTCGTCTCGCTCACCTCGTCGACATTCTCGGAGGTTCGAACCGCGCTGTCGGCGATTCCGTCGAGATCGTCGACCGCGTCCGTAATCGACGCCGCGGCAGTGTCAGTGCGCACGTCAACCGTCTCGATCTGGTCTATCGTCTCGTCCGCAGTCGATCGCACCTCCTCGACGGTTGCTTCGATCTCGGTCGCGCGCTCCTGAGCCTGTTCGGCGAGGTCTTTGACTTCGTCTGCGACGACGGCGAAACCGGAGCCCGCCTCGCCGACGCGGGCGGCCTCGATAGAGGCGTTCAACGCGAGCATGTTCGTCTGGTCGGCGATTTCGTTCAGCATCGCGACGATGTCGTCGATCTCGGTGACTGTCTCACGGAGGGTCTCCAGTTTCTCCTCGGCTGCGGCGGCAGCGGCCTTCGCTTCGTCGACGTCGGCGTTCGCCTCACGGGCCGACCCTCGGGCCGTCTCCGCGAGCGAAGCCGTGTCGGAACTTGATTCGTTCGCCTCCGCGGCACCGCGCGACAGCGACTCGATCGCGTCGCTCGACTCGCTCAATTCCGTCCCGATCTCAGAGAGGAGCTTCGCATGCTCGGCTGTGAGCGTCGAGAGCGGCGCCTTCCCCTCCGGGTCGACCGTTCCGTCCGACCCTCCCCTTCCGTTGCGATCGCGTGATTGTCGACTCATGAGTGTGCTCCCGCCGAGGCGGTTAGCGTACACTTCCGCGGGGGCTATTTAATCGTGGTCCGCATATTATCAGATACGATGTCAGACCACGATCACGACCACGACGACGGCGATATCCACGCGTGTGACTGCGGCGCGACGTTCGACACGCTCGACGAACTGAAAGACCACGCCAAGGAGAATCACCCCGACGCCTACGAGGAGAACTTCGGGGACGAAGCGTAGACTCAGACGGTCAGATCGAGTTATGAGCGGAGACGCTACCTGTCCGACCTGCGGCGACGAGACGGAAAGCAGGCTCGCGATCATCGAGCCCTCGGAACTGAAAGAGGAGCGCGAGTACTGCCTCACCTGTGAGACGTTCGTCGACGACGACGCTCGGAAGCCGGAGTAAATCGCGGTTTCGGCGGTGTCGCGGTCCAACGAGAAGTTGTGTCCCGGAGACGAGAGCAATCGCCGCCTCACTTGGGGAACCGAAGAAGAGCTGGCGAGAGTGGTTCCCATCCGGCGAGCCTATAAGATATATATCATTCGGTGGCAAACACATTTTAAAGAGGCGTGATAGGGTTTAGATCACAGCGAGTGGTGTGCTGTCGTGTGTCTCGGTCGACTACAGGAGACACCGAAATCTCAGACAGAGGTCGCTGATACATGAGCCACGAATCGACGGACGAGGGTGACATCGAGACGGGGAGAACCCACGAAGATCGGTCGTCGGTCGAGGAGCGATACCGAAAGGTCTTCGAGTACAACAACGACGCCGTCATGATCGTCGACTTCGAGACCGAATCGTTCGTCGACGTCAACCCGCGAGCGTGTGAACTGCTGGGATACACCCGCGAAGAACTCCTGTCGATGGATCCCGAAGCCATCCATCCTGACGACATCGCTCGGGTTCGCGAGGAATTTATTTCGCAGGTCAAAGAGCAAGGAACCGGCTTCACTGACGACCTGACGTGCCTGACAAAGGACGGAGACGAGGTCCCGACGGAGATATCCGGAGCGGCGCTGGAGCCGACGACCGGGGCCGATTGTTCGGCTGACGACGAACCGAGACAGATGATCGCGATGCTCCGGGACGTGTCTGATCGCGTCCGGAACCGCCGACAATTAAAAGAGAAGGTCGAACGACTCGACCGGTTCGCCGGTATCGTCTCACACGACCTCCAGAATCCTCTTTCAATAATTCAAGGGCACGCAGAACTCGCCAGACAGACCGGCGAATCAAAACATTTCGACGCGATTGAGGACGCCGCCGACCGCATGGAAGAGATGCTGTCGGAGCTCCTCCAGCTCACCCGAGAAGGGGATCTTGTTCACGAGCGGACCGAGGTCGATCTGGCGGCCATCGCGGAAACCGTCTGGGCTGACTGTGATATGACGCCGGCAGCTCTCGAGATGGGGTCCTCAATGGGGTTTCAAGCGGACCGAGACCGCCTTCACGAGTTTTTTGTGAACCTCTTTGAGAACGCCCGCGATCACGGCGGATCGTCGGTGACGGTCCGCGTCGGCGTGCTAGAAGGACAGGAACGGAGCGGTTTCTACGTCGAAGACGACGGGGCGGGGATTCCGGCGGAAGAGAGGGACGATATCTTCGAGTGGGGGCATACGACCACGGGAGACGGGACCGGGTTCGGGCTAGCGATCGTCGCCGAAATCGCTGAGGCCCACGGCTGGGAAATCGGAGTCGGAGAGTCCGCGAGCGGCGGTACCCGGTTTGAGGTCACTGGAATCGACTCTTGACCGCAGGAATTCGTATATATCTGCCGCGAGCGGATGATGCGGTCGAACACCCACCGCGGTTTTAATCTCTCTCGGAGCAGCTGACGAACTCATGGCCGAACACTCGTCTCCAGACGGTTCGAGAGGCAACGTGACGTGGCACAGGGCACTCGGTCCGGACGAACTCCCCGAGGGGCGGGTGAAACCGGTAACCTGCGGGGACACGACAGTCGCGATGACGCATCAGGATGGCGAGTACGCCGCGCTCGACAATCGCTGTCCCCACCAAGGCGGACCGCTCGGCGAGGGATCCATCGAGACCGGACTGCTCCGCTGTCCCTGGCACGGCTGGGACTTCGACCCGCTGACGGGGGAAACACCCGGATCCCACGACGACTGCGTCGAGACGTTCCCGGTAGAGGTGCGCGACGATGGGATCTACGTCGGATTCCCCGAAGAGGAGCCGCACGAGCGGACGGTGTCGGACGTGATCGCCGAGACGCTGGTCAACTGGGGGGTCCGGCAGGTGTGGGGGATCGTCGGGCACTCGAACCTCGGCCTCGCTGACGCGCTGCGCCGGGAAGCGGCCAGGGGAAACCTTGCTTATTATGGCGTGCGCCACGAGGGGGCTGCCGCGTTCGCTGCCTCCGCGTACGGGAAGCTCACCGGCCGCCCGGCGGCGTGCTTCTCCATCGCCGGTCCCGGTGCGACGAACATGCTCACCGGACTGTGGGACGCGAACGTCGACCGCTCGCCGACGATCGCGCTCACCGGACAGGTCGAGTCGCAGGTCCTCGGCACAGGGAACTTCCAGGAAGTCGATCTAGAAGCGGCCTACGGCGACGTCGCTGAGTTCGAGGCGACCGTCCTCCCCGACAGCGACCACGCCGAGCTTGCGACTCGGACGGCCAAGACTGCGATCCTCGAACGCGGTGTCTCACACCTCGTCTTCCCCGACGAGATCCAGACCCAGTCGGCCGAGGGCGTCGATCCCGGCGACCCGGAGGGACGGATCACGGACCGCGACATCACGCCGCCGGAAAGTGCGCTGGAGGACGCGACCGACCTACTCGAGAGCGCCGAGCGGCCGGTGATCGTCGTCGGACACGGTGCCCGCTTCGAGATGGACGGGATCGTCGACTTGGCCGAACGGTTCGACTGTCCAGTGCTGACGACGTTCAAAGCGAAAGGGCAGATTCCCGACTCGCACCCGCTCGCGGGAGGCGTCCTCGGCCGGAGCGGGACCCCGATCGCGAGCCACTTCATGAACGAGGCGGACCTGCTGGCCGTCTTCGGCGCGAGCTTCTCGAACCACACCGGCATCGCGGAGTACAAGCCAACGATCCACGTCGACTACGACGCGATGACGCTCGGGAAGTTCCATGGCGTCGACGTGCCGGTGTGGGGCGAGATCGGTGTCACCGTCGACCAGTTCGACGAACGGCTCGGGGACGACCTTGCGGCGAAAAGCCAGCGCGAGGAGCTCGCCGACCGCTGGGCAATTTGGCGTGAGGAGAAGGCGACACGGCGGGAGCAGACGCCCGAACGCGGCGTCAACTATGCCACGGCCTTCGAGGCGATGACCCGGCTCGTTCCCGACGATGCGATCATCCCCGTCGACGTGGGGAACAACACCTACGCGTTCGGCCGGTACTTCGAGCCGGAACACCAGTCCGTGCTCATGTCGGGGTATCTCGGTTCCATCGGATTCGCGTTCCCGGCGGCCCTAGGCGCGTGGGCAGCCACCTAGGAGCCGGAGTCGGAGTTCGGCGGTCGTAAGGTGGTGTCGGTGTCCAGCGACGGCGGCTTCGGCCAGTACATGAGCGAGTTCACGACCGCGGTAAAGTACGACATGGACGTTACCCACGTCTTGTTGAACGACGACGAACTCGGGAAGATCAGCAAAGAGCAGCGGACCGGGGGCTGGGATGTCTGGCAGACCGACCTCATCAACCCCGAGTTCGCTGCGTTCGCGGAGAACTGCGGGGGCCTCGGTCTCTTCGTCGACGACCCCGCAGACCTCGACGACGCACTCGAAAAGGCGATCGCCCACGACGGTCCCGCGCTCGTCGAGATCCTCACCGATGCAGATCCGGTGTGAACACCCGTCTCGATACGTAACTGCGGTCTCCGAGACGCTTGTGTTCAATAAATAAATCCACCGCTCGCGTGTCCCGCCGGTGACCGGACGCGATACGTATTAATTTTTAGTGAGAGACTATCGAGCATGGGAACTGACACTGCTCGGGAGAGCCCCGCCCCGAACCGCGACACCGCTGTCCCCGATTCCTACGCAATCTACGTCGACGATCGAGGCGTCGACGTCTGGCAGTACCGCGTCGACCTCGAGGAACCGGGCGGCGCTTGGCAGTTCGTCGAGACGCACGACGCTGGGGACGACCTCCGAGTGTCGCTCGAACTTGCGACGCTGACGCCCCCGTCCGGGAGCGGATACTGGGTGTACAGCAGGACCTACGACTGCGAAACGGATTGTAAGTAGACCGCGGCCGAATCGTTTAGGCCTCCAGTTCGAGCGAGTAAATCCGCTTTCGGGCGTCGGCAAACGAGATTCGTGACGAAACGATTTCGGCCTCTTCGAGCTGATCGAGCGCATACCGAACGGTCCGCGGGGGGAGAAGCGTCGACTCGGCAAGGGCCGACTGCGTGCTCTCGCCCCCGTACTCGAGGGTCTTCGCGACCAGCTTGGCACTGGGCGATAGGTCGAGGAGTTCCGGGGGCGCCGACCGCGCCGAAATCGTGGTGTCGTCCGGCATGACAGGTGGAGATAGCCGAACGAACATCTTAATTTTCGAGCGTTTGTGCGATCAACTCACACAGGTGAGCACTACGGCCGACGCGGTTTATCTCACCTGACCACGGAGGTGAGTCGTGCCGTCGTGTCGGGAAGACAGCCGAGGCGAATGGTTACTCCGTCGACGCCGCCCACTCTAGGAGCGGTTCGAGCCGCGTCCGTAGCTCGTCACCATCCTCAGTGAGGGCATACTCGACGCGGGGTGGGACCTCGTTATACTGGGTTCGAGAGACGAGTCCAGCCTCCTCAAATTCGTCGAGTCGCTTCGAGATGGTCGAAGTGCTCGCCGTCGGAAGGTGCGCTTCAATCTCCGCGAATCGAAGCGAGTCGTGCGCCCCGATGATGCTGACGAGCTGCATCGCGTATTTTTGACTCAGTGTCCCGATCACACCCGTGAGCGGACAGTAGCACGTGCCGTCAATATCACAGGCGGGAGCGTCTGCGGTGGTATCTGCCATAGCTTTGTAGCCTCCAACTTACTCCATAGCTTTGGACTTCGAAGTATAAACGCTTCCCGTTGTAAAGTAACCGCATACGTGACTAGCGACCCCCACTACGACCTCGTGATTCTCGGCGGCGGCGCCGCGGCCTTCGCTGCGATTACTGAAGCGAGCCGGCGGGACCTTTCGACGGCAATAGTGAACACGGGCCTGCCGATCGGCGGGACCTGCGTGAACGTCGGCTGTGTCCCGAGTAAACATCTGCTCGCCGTCGTCGAAAACGGTGCAACAGCGTCGGAGAACCCCTTCGACGCCGTTCGATACCCCGAGGAGCCGACCGTCGACTGGGCCGACGCCCTCGACGGCACCGACGAACTCGTCGAGCGGTTCCGGCAGGAGAACTACGTCGACGTCGCTGAGCACTTCGAGACCGATATCTACGAGGGGTACGGGCAGCTAGTCGACAGCGAGGGACGCAGTCCCTCGGGCAACCGGACGCAGTCCGGTGACGACACGACTATCGTGGTTGTCGACGGCGCCGACGAGGGCGCACGCATCACCGGAAAAAAGGCCCTCGTCGCGACAGGAAGCTCACCGTGGGCACCGCCTATCGACGGCCTCGAGGATGTCGACTACTACACGAGCGAGACGATCCTCGAAGAGCGCGACCTCCCCGAGAGCATCGTAATGCTCGGCGGCGGGTACATCGCGCTGGAGTGGGGCCAGATCCTCCACCACGTCGGCGTCGACGTGACGATCCTCCAGCGCTCCGAACGCGTGCTCTCAGAAATGGAGGGGCAACTTGGGCGCGAGATACAGCGTGTATTCGAGGAGGAAGGCATCAAGACGGTCACCGGCAACGACTTTCAGCGGGTCCGTACGTCAGCAACCGCCGGTGGAATCAAAACGAGACAGTCGGGCGTCGCCGTCGAGACAGCCGTCGACGGCACCGAACGAACGATCACCGGCGACGCGCTGTTCGTCGCGACCGGCGTCCAGCCCAACAGCGACGGGATCGGTCTCGAATCAGTAGGGGTGGAAACGGACGACAATGAAACGATCCACGTCGACGAGTACTTCCAGACGACGAATTCCCACATCTACGCGGCTGGCGACGTGATCGGCGAGCCCGAACTCGAGACGGTTGCTGCCAAGGAGGGCAATCACGCCGTCAGGAACGCGTTTAGTGACGAGGGCGTCAGTATCGACTACCACGCAGTCCCCGCAGTTGTTTTCACCAGCCCGGAGGTCGCCGCAGTCGGCACAACCGAGCTGGAGTACACGGATGAGCACGGGACTTGTTCGTGCCGGACTGTTCAGATGGAGGATGTACCACGGGCGAAAGCCGTCAAGGACACGGAGGGTCTCATTCAAGTCGTCAAGCACCACAAGACAGACGAGATCGTCGGCGTCCACATGGTCGGCCCCCGTGCCGCCGACATGATTATGGAAGCGACGCTGGCGGTGAAGTTCGGCCTCACCGTCGACGACATCATCGATACCGTTCACCCGTTCCCGACGTTCAGTGAAGCGTTCAAACAGGCTTGTCAAGCGTTCCGTAGGGATACGTCGAAGATGAGCTGTTGTATCGAGTAGTGGTCTCCAAAACATATATCGAACACTCACGTCTTGAGCTGTTTGTTCTAACAGTAGGAGCGTTCGTGCGAACCTGTTTCACATCCGCGAAGACTGTTTAAGATGACTGCGCCCTTCTTTACCAAGACCTAATGTTGGAACTCTACCGGCTTCCTGGCTGCCCGTACTGTGCGAAGGTCGAAAACAAGCTCGATGAATTAGATCTGGAATACGAGGCGCATAACGTACTCCCCTTTCGGTTTCTCCGATTCGAGGTGAAATCGGTGAGCGGTCAGTCCGGGGTGCCGGTGCTTGTCGACCCTGAGCACGGCATTGAGGGGCTGGCAGAGAGCGACGACATCGTCACCCATCTCGAGAACAAGTACGCCTGAGGTGGTTTCAGAAGGCCGTCGGAGCTGGCACTCCTCCACACGTCGTTTTCCGTCACCACTACTATGAGCGGATCGATCGTCGCATTCGCTCTGGCCGGTACTTTACTCGTCACGACGGCTTGGGGCCTCCGTCGCCGTCATGTTACTGTGACTGCGTCCGAGATCGCGGCGACACTTCCGTGGTTCGCCGTCATCGGTGTCGCGGTCGCTATTGGACGGTCGGTACCCATGTCGGGCCCAGCCGCTGGATTCTTTCTGAGTCCGACGGTGTACCTCGTGGTCGGGGGGCTCGTCTCAGGGTTGTGGGTGATACTGGATGCCGCTGATATACACGAAACTTCGGGGTGGACAGCCGTCAGCGGTGTCCTTACGGCTAGCGTCGTCGGGGGGATGAGCCTCTTCACAGCTGAGGAGCTCCAGTTGCGTGTTCTCGTCTGGAACGCAGCCGCAATCGTGATGGCAATCGGTATCACTAGACTCGTCTTGCGAGCGCTTCAGAATCGACAGCTATCCACCCATGGGTGGCTCGGTCGTGGGGTCCTCTTTGCGCATGTTCTCGACGCGACGACCACGGGAATCGGACTCGAGCGTCTCGGGACGATCGAACGGAACCCGATCTCCGCGGCAATCATTCAGTTTGGAGACGCCGTCGGCCCATCCGGCGCCGTGCTCTTTCTTTTTGTGAAAATAACTGCCGCTATGCTCGTCTTGGCCGCTCTCGACACAAACAGCAACCAGCTAGGCCGAGAGTCAGTGGGCCTACTTGTCATCGCCGCTGGTGCCGGTCTCGTACCCGCTGTCCACAATCTCACCCTGTTCGCGCTCACGATCTCCTGAGCGACTCCCTCCACGATCACTCCACGGCAATGTTCGAGACACAACCACGCGCTTCTCCGGCGCAGCCGTTGTTAAGCCGAAGGGTATCGCCGTTCCTGATGTTCGAACTCGAACTCCTCCGATTGGATCATTTCTACCGTCTCTTCGATAGACGGCCGGTCGCCCCAGAACGTCCCGTAATAGGCGAAGCGAACAGTCCCAGTCGGATCGAGAATAATCGTCGCAGGTCGATTGATATACTCGGCGTGGACGGCATACGCCATCGGGTCGACGCCGTATTTCGCGCCGACAGTCCCTGCTCGATCGAGGAGGTGTGGCCACCAAATCTCCTCGGCGTACGACTCGATGAACGACTCCTCAGCGAACCAGTACTCCGGCTCAAGTTCCCGACCGACCATCACGCGACCGCGATACTGGCCGTGACATTCGATCGTCGCCACGTTGATATCCGCCGCCTGCAGTTCCTCGCGAAGCTCGATCAGTTCGTCGAACTCGCGGTGACAGACCGGACACCAGTCGGCAAACACCCAAATCAGGACCGTCCACTCGTCTCCAACCGAGTCCTCCAAGTCCCATGTCCGTCCGTCAGTATCCTGCAGTACGAATGACGGCGCTGCCTCACCAACTGCCAGCTGTTCGAACGTGTCTTCGTCGAGATTTCGATACGCGGCCTCCAGCTCGGGTTCGGCGACGGCGCCCTTTTCGATGCGGTCGATCGAAAGTTCGGCTTGATGACGGACGTCTTTCGAGTCGTCGTTCGCGTGCCGGTCACGGAGCAAGTCCAGTGACTGGGTGGCACCGATTTGTCCCAACGCGACGATCGCCTGGGATCGTGCCAGTGGGTCCGGATCTTCGCGAACCACCCGGTCGAGCGACTCCACCTCGCTCTGGGCTCGCAGAATTCCCAGCGCCGTTGCACAGACGTAGCGTGCCTGTACGTCGTCGTCCTCGAGTGCGCCGGCGATTTCAGACGTTTTGGCGTCTCCGAGCCGAACGAGGTCGCGGACGGCGAGCAGTCGGACTCTCCAATCGTCGTCGTCGAGGTCCGCAATGCCGTGTTCTTCGAGCGTCCGATCGATTGTGAAGCTTGTCTCATCAACAGGGTGGAATTCGTGCGTCCGGACACGGTCGAGTACCGCCTCCACGGACAGTCCATCGGAGGAGGTCGCTTCGGTATCGGTCATACACCCACGAGGCGGCCAGACCAGAAAAGGATACGCGACGGCGAGTCGGAGACAGCGGCGGAAGCCGGGGAACCGTGCCGTGAAATCAGACATCGAGCGTCTCACCCGCTCAAGAAACGCGGACCGACCGGTGCGCGTTCAAAATACACCAGAGCGGGACTACGACGGTCGACTCGCGGTCTTGTTGGGACTCGAGAGCTGATCGCGGTCGTGGGATCGTCCATAATCGAGCCCCGGTCCGATCGGCGTAATCTCCCCCTGGTAGTAGCCGTCGTCTTTGATGTGCTCCATCCGTACGGTCTCGGCGAATCCTGGCGTCTGGTAGAGATCACGCAAATACGGCCAGAGATTGTCGTACTGGTGGAGATACTGTCGGTTACACTTGAACGCCGTATGATAACACTCGTCGAATCGGATCAGCGTCGGGAATAGACGCACGTCGGCGAGCGTCAACCGATCGCCGGCGAGATAGCGCTGGTCGGCGAGGACCCCATCCCAGTAATCCAGCGCATCGAAGACGTCGGTGACGGCCTCGTCGTATGCTTTCTGTGACTCCGCGAAGCCGGCCCGATAGACGCCGTTGTTGATCGAATCGTAGATCGAATCGATGATCCGGTCGATCTCCTCGCGGTAGCCTTCGGGATACAGCTCGCGCCCATCGTCGCCGTAGTCGGCGAACTCGGTGGCGAACATCCGCATAATCTCGATGGATTCGTTGTTGACGATGGTCTCGTGCTCTCGGTCCCAGAGAACTGGCACGGTCACTCGACCGGTGTACTCGGGATCGGCCGCGACGTACACGTCCCGAAGATAGTCACAGCCGTTGACTGTGTCGGGAGTACAGCCGTCTTTTTGCGGGGTGAACTCCCAGCCCTCGTCTTCACGCCACGGGTCGACGATGTCCATCGAGACGACATCAGTCAGCCCGGCGAGGCGGCGCGTGAGCGCGGCACCGTGTGCCCACGGACAGTTCCGCGCGATATAGAGGTGGTACCGCCCGGCCGCCGGCTGGAATTTGGTATCCGGGGCATCCTGGATCCAATTACGGAACGAGGTTTCAGCCCGATCGAATGCGCCACTCTCGTCAGTATACGGTCCGAGATCCGTCTTCCAGTCCCCGTCGACGAGCATATTCCGACCCATATGGCTGTGGAGGGGCTTCTCGCATACAATCCTGCCGCCCAGTCGTGCTCAGCTAACACAACCGAGGGGTGGCTCCGTTCCTATCTCAGTCAGATGAACTCGGAGTTCTGCGGGCCGTTCGTGATGTGGACCTCGAACGGCTGTGTACTGACGTCGTCCTGTTCGACGAGATGCCAGTAGGTCTCAGCCATCTCGTCGGGGTCGAGGAACGTCTCATTCTCCCGGTCGGGGAACTGGTCGTGAACGCCCGGCGTGTCGATTTGCCCGTCGATGACGACGTGCGCGACGTGAACCCCCTCGGGGCCGAACTCCTGGGCGATATCCATCGCCATCCCGCGGGCGGCGAACTTCGCGGTCGTGAATCCGATCGCCCCACCAAGACTCCGGACAGCGGAGGTTGCACCCGTGAAGATGACCGTCCCGCCGCCCGTCTCAAGCATGTCGCCAACTGCTTCTTGTGAACAGACAAATGCACCCCGCCCGTTGACCGCCCACGCCTCTTCGAATTCTTCGACGCTCACGTCCATAAGCCCCTTCCAAGAGGCGGCACTCGCGTGGTTTACGAGAATGTCGACCGGCCCGAATGCCTCGCGAACTGCCTCGAATCCGTCTTGGATCTGGTCAACCTCTGTGAGATCAGTCTGGACGGCCAGCCCCTCCCCGGCGTCCGGAAGATCCTCAGCGAGTTCGTCAATGTAGCCCGCCGACCGAGCGAAAAGAGCAACCTGACAGCCCTCGGCTGCGAATGTTCGTGCGATTGATTCACCGAGTCCTGGGCCGACCCCTGCGATGACTGCTGTACGAGTCATAGACAGACCTACGAACCGGATTGACAAAGCAGTGGTGACAGGTCACACACTACAGTTGATGGACAATCAGTGAAGACAGTCTTGTTGAAATCGGTGAGAACGTGATCGGGTAGGTTCTATTCAATGAACTTAGAGAGAGCAGAATTGTGCGGAGAGTTGTTTGTTTCAGCCCTCTAGCGGTGGAGGCGTTCTGAAATGGAGTCAGCTAATGACACCGAGAATGACGATTTCCCGCCCGAAAAGCGCCTCGAAGCACCGAACCATCGACTGATCAAAGCCGGAATCGAGACAATTCCCGATATGGAGACACTCCGTGAGTGTGTTGCATACGAAAACGCCCACCAGAATCGGACGCAGATTCTGCGCCGGCTCAAGTGGAAGGCTGAAGAGCTGCGTGAGAACGAAGAGTAAGCTCCGTTATTAACCAACACTCCGCGTGAGTTTTCCTACTGTTGGTTAATCCGCTGTGTTCTGTTTTTTGTACCCCGGGAGAGGGCGAGGGCTCCTTCAAAAGCTCTCAGAGGTGACATCCAATGAGTCAACAACAGCGTCCTGACAACGTCTCGGTCGACGAGATCCCGGTCGATATCGACAACACGCAATCAGGCGACGTCGAACCCACCGATGTCCCCGACGAAATCGAGTCCATCACCCGTGGGCTGGCCAGTAAACACCCGCCGACGAATCCGCTGGTCGTGTTGAAAGCGGCCCGGTGGTGGTACATTCACGGCAAGGGCGGCACAGATCCCGTCTTCCAGTGGGCCATCGAATGGACGCGTCACCTAGCGACAGACACGCCTAGCGACATCAAGCGGTTCGAAGACTTTCTCGAGTACCTTGTCACAGTCGGGTTCGTAGACGAACGCCACGAGCTCCGCTGACCGACAGAGCGGTTTTTTGAACGCCCTGAGGGGTGCGGCGCGGTCTGAACAGACGCAGTCGCCATGAACTCGATTCGGTGAACACAATGTCCACGACTAGTGACTCGTCGGTCTCCTTCGACCAGACCGACACGCGATCAGACGAGATGAACAGTACCATCGAACAGTGGATCGACGACCTCGTCGCCGGCGTCGACGACGCGCAAGCCAGCGCGGAGTTCCAGGAGTGGCTGGACGTCCAGAGTCGTTTCCACGACTACTCCTACCGGAACACGCTCCTCATCAAGCGGCAGTGTCCCGAGGCGAGCCGGGTGGCGGGCTACCGGACGTGGCAGGAGGAGTTCGACCGCCACGTCAAGGAGGGTGAGTCGGCCATCTGGATCTGGGCGCCGATCATCACCAAGCAGTGCCCGGAGTGCGAGAATTCGCCGAGCTACCACGAGGACAGTGACTGTGAGTACGACGAGACGTCGCCCGAGGAGTGGTCCGAGGGCCTGGTCGGGTTCAAGCCCGCGCCGGTGTTCGACATCTCCCAAACCGAAGGCGAACCGCTTCCCGACCTTGACACGGAAGCGACCGGGGACGCCGGCGACCTCGTCGAACAGTTGACTGCCGCCGCTGACGACCTCGGCGTGACGGTGCGGATCGTTCCAGCTGAGGAGTGGACCCACGGCGAGGCAAAGGGCATCTGCGAGCAGCTGAGCCTGTTTGACGTCCAGCCGCTCGTCGAGGTGCGCGATCGGGCGAACGAGGCTGACCTTGCGCGGACCCTGATTCACGAGTACGCACACGCCCTGCTCCACTTCGACGTCGACGACGAGACCGAGCGGTCGAAACGCGAAGTCGAGGCCGAAGCCGTCGCGTACGTCGTCGGGCGCTACTGCGGGCTCGACACGAGCGGATCGGCGTTCTACCTCGCTGCGTGGGAGTCAGACGATCCCGAGGTCGTTCGCGAGCGGCTCGGACGGATTAGTCGAACGGCAGAAGAGCTCATCGACGTTCTCGAGAGCGAATCCACGTCCCAACCTGATTAACCAACAGAGTGATGTATTCCTCCCGATCTGTTGGTTAAGTTTTTCAGCGCCCGCGGAGGGGCGGAGGCGCGTTCTGACCTCCGTCGAATGATGACTGACCGCTGTCTCATGACAGTCCTCGAGGAAGCCGAATACGTTGCCGAGCAGCACGATCAGGTCGCTCGAACGACAGACAACCAAGCCCACGAGTACCTCCGATACGCCGTTCTTCGGGTCCTTGAAGGAGAGGCGGACCACCTCCCGGCGGACTGGACGCCGGTCGACGGCGTGACCGTCGGCTACGGGAGCGACGAGGCGATGTACGACAGCTGGGGCTCCAGCGAAGACTGGTGGGAGACCGTGCCGCCGCAAGAAGGGTGTACCCGATTCCGGGTGTTCTTCCCGGACGACCACCAGACGGTTCCCCGCGACATCGTCGACGTGATGGCCGCGCTCGGGGCCTGGCGCGTCTAGACCGGGAACGCAGCGGCGTGCGGCTCCTACGACCATCGCGAGCGCCGCGAGGTCCACTACCTGTGGCCGGAAGGCCATCCGATGGAGGAAGTGCTCCACGAGCGGCTCAATGGCCCTGCGGAAGCCGTCGCGCCGGACGAGGGTCGAACGGGCGACGTTCGCGACCGACTGGTCGTCAACGAGAACGCAGAGTCACAGGACGATCTCGAGCCCCGCACGAAGCGTGCCGTCACCGAAGCGATGGACGTCTCACTGCTCTCGAAGGGTGGCCGCTACGAGGTACAGTCCGCGTCCGGGAACCGGTACGAAGTCGACATTGTCGGCGAATCTTGTACCTGTCCAGATTGGCAGCAGCGCTCCCCTGCCGGCGGATGTAAGCACCTCCGTCGCGTCGATCACGAAATCAAGCGTGGGCGAGTCCCGCGACCGGATGGCAGACTCCCGGCCGATGCGGCTGGTTCCGATTAACCATCAGACCACCCTGTTCATCCCTCGAGTTGGTTAACGCAGACAGTTACGACTCTACTGCCGTCACGGGAGCTCTTCTGTGACGTTGACGAGTTCCTCCTCTGTCTGCCAGCGATACAGCTGTCCCTCTTGCTCGAACAGCTCGAAGACGCCGTCCTGCATCCAGCCGAACGGGTGTTTCTCGTCCTCATACACCCGCTTGAGGACGTGGCTCTTCTCGAAAAACTCCGTCGTGCCGACGAGGAGCCCCTGCTCGACGAGGAAGTCACTCGGATCCTTCTCGGCGACGCCAACGAGGTAGGTCACGATGTCGGCAATCAGACAGAATTTCTGGATGCTGTTGTCCCACTCGCCACGGATGTCGACCATTCGGAACGCATAGGCGTCCTGCCGGCGATTGAGCCGGTCGACCACGAGGTTCAGCCGTCGAATCGGCTCCCGGTCGTAGTTGCCCAGCACGAAGTACGAGCGCTCATTTTCGTAGACGGGGGTCAGTTCGCTCAGGGCGTGGAGGATCTCCTCGTTGTCCGCCAGCGAGATCGCTTCGTCGTCGAGTTGATCCTTCGCACTGGTGAGGACTTCTTCAGGGACCGGCGGCTCCTCGTCGGACATATATGACCCCTCTCAGCGTCGTGCGATATGATTTACGGAGTAAATCACCAGCTTAGTTGGGTGCGATTTACTCCACAGTGATTTACCCAAGAGTAAACTACTTGTCGCTAGGACGTGTATCGTGTTGTATGAGTACAGAAACGGGGACAACTGAGGGGACGGAATCACGGGAACTCGTCCACTTTGTCACCCAGCAGACGCGGTTCGCGCTGATTAACAACATCCTCCAGCATCCTGACCAGCTCCCCTCGATGTATGAGCTCGAGGAGCTCAACCCCAGCGTGAGCGACGCCACCGTCTACAAACACATCCAGAAGTTGATCGATAAGGGCATCGTGAAGGAGGTCGCCCTAGACGACGACCAGCGCCGGCAGGGCTACCCGAGAAAGTTCTATGGGCTCACGGAGGACGGCCGGGCGTTCCTCGACGATCATAACCTCCTCGCAGCAGAGGACACGCTCCAGCAGATCTACGACACCATCACTGACAAGCCCGAGAAGATGGTCAAGTACGAGAACGCTCCCCGTCCGGACAGCATCTGACCGTGCGTTCTATTCTAGAATAGTTTTCTATTCACTAATAGTGGTGTGGCGATCCCGGCTCGGTGATTTGTTTCGCGTTCTTGTGCGTGGATCAGCCGTGACAGCCTGCGTGCGTATTGAACCCGGTCATAGAGTACCTGCTCGTTTTGGGTACTATCTATATGCCTATTTCCCGCGACCTTCTCGATCAAAAGCTTATACGACCAGCGAGTCAGCATGGTACATGAACTCACGGTTAGAATCGTTCCTTCTCGGGAAGTCGTTGAACCTATCGCTTCGGTATCTCGGCTACTCGATCATTCTCATGGCCTTATTCTTCGGTCAACTCTATCTTGTTGGAAATTCCGGTATGGGAAACTCATTTCTTGGAGTCACGGTATCAGCGATTATTCTGGCAGGGATACACACATATCGCAACAACGGAATACTCGTGAGTATCGCCGTCGCCGTGGTCGTCATAAGCGGCTCTGCCCTGTATAGTGTCATCTCGCTTAATCACCCTCAACCTGACTATGGACTGTTAACCGGCGTGGGGGGAGCAATGTTGTATGGCGTCCCAATAGGGATTGTATCATCTACTGTTGCGTTTGCGTTACGGCGATTTGGCCCGAGCCAATCAGGTGTCGTATCTGAGGAAAAATAGAAATATAACGACTCCTCCACCCAGTAAACTCTGGGAACCGTCCCGGAAGTCTCCTGTACTGAGCGATTCGTGAGTTCCCTGTACTGACCGATTCCAGTTTCGTGTAGGGAGTCCTCTACAACATCCTCGTACCCGTGGCGGTTCGAAATCTGGTCGCTCTTATGTAGAACTACGGAAAGCCCCCATAACAAGGCAGTCAATGGTGATATCGACGGATGCGCCTGTGAGATTCAGCGATCTAATGATCCCGAATGTATGAGCGGCCTGTTCCAAGCCTTGC